>JAQXDJ010000164.1 GCA_029251425.1 Vicingaceae bacterium | reverse complement strand
ACTCTGATTTTAACCTCTCTTTTTAAGCTTGCTTCATAATTTAAAATATAAAGGAATTAAAGAGGTTGGTTTTATAGTTGGAGAATTATTCGGTTTTGAATTAAATGAATCGGACTATTATAAAGAAATTGATTTTATAATTCCTGTGCCTTTACATAAAAATAAGCTAAAAAAGAGAGGTTATAATCAGAGTGAATGGATAGCTAAAGGGTTGTCTAAATCAATGAAAGTTCCTGTTAATAAGAGGTCTTTGTATAGGAAATTAGATTCTGAGACACAAACGAAAAAAAGTAGATATAACAGGTGGGAAAATGTAGGTGAAATTTTTGGTGTTTCAGATGACAGTATAAATGGCAAAAGAGTTTTATTAGTGGATGATGTTGTAACAACTGGTGCTACTATTGAAGCATGTGCCCAGGTACTTATAAAACACAACTGTAAGGTGCTTGTTGCTACTATTGCGTATGCGTAAAAAATAAAAAGCCTCCCTAAGGAGGCTCTATTTGCACTAACTAAACAGGAAGGTATGTTTTTGGTGGTAATTATTACTTTATAATAACAGTTCAAAAGTAAGGCGGAAGCTATTATTAGAATGTTAAAACAGCGTTAACAAATGTTAAAAAGTGTTAAGGGATTATTGTTAGCGGGCTTTAAACGTATTTTTGAGTAGTGAAAAAGCAATACATATATATATTAATTGGAATTATTACATCTGCATTAATTGGATTGGTTGTTATTCAATTGTATTGGATAGATAACGCTGTAACCTTAAAAGATGAAGAGTTTTCAAGGGATATTAGAGCTGTATTAGCAAACACCTCTAATATGTTAGAGAAAATTGATGATGAATACCGAGCTGAAGTTTATAAAAGAAGGCAAGGGTTTCAATATCAGCAAACGGGAAATCTCATTGATTCAACCGCTACGTTTAAAGAGGATGGGGTTACCTATCAAGTTAATGAAAAACGATTAGCAAATGGACAAGTGTATCAACAGTCTATTCAGTCTATAGACCCAAGTGGCCAGGTTGGTTTTCAATTTAGTTTTCAAGGGCAGCAATTTGATAATAGAGGTATTCCAATTCTTGATCGACTGAAAAAAAATGTAATTGATTCAGTATTAAAACTTTCCTTACTTCAACGAGGTATTAAAGCAAAATATCAATTTGGTGTTTTTGATTATGATGGGAATGGAGTTGTTGTTGACTCTACGTCAAATAGTAATAAGGTTATGGATTCAGACTTTTACATTCAATTATTTCCGAAAGATGTTATGTCTCCACCACATTTTTTAACCATTTACTTTCCACATAAAAAAGGGTATCTTTTAACTACAATGTGGATGATGTTATCTACATCTGTTTTTTTGTTGATTATAATAGTTTGGGCGTTTACATATACTATTCAAACTATATTTAAGCAAAAAAAACTGTCAGAGGTTAAAAATGATTTTATTAGCAATATGACACATGAGTTAAAGACTCCAATTTCAACTATTTCTTTAGCTTGTGAAGCACTTTCTGATAAAGATATGTCGAACGATGAAGATGTTCGAGCGAACTATGTTGGGATGATTAATCAAGAGAATAAAAGATTGGGGTTGTTAGTAGAGAGTGTGCTTAAAAGTGCTACTTGGGATAAGGGAGATTTAAAATTAAAAAAAGAAGAACTCGATTTTCATCAGATAATAAATGAAGTTTCGGCTAATATTTTAATTCAGGTAGAGAGTCGTTCAGGATTCATAACACAAAAGCTAAACGCTTCAAAAAGTATTATTAAAGCTGACAAAGTACATGTGACAAATTTAATATACAATCTGTTAGATAACGCAAACAAGTATTCTCCGTTAATTCCTGAAATTACAATCTCAACAGAAAATTTAAAAGAAGGAGTTTTATTAATCGTGTCGGATAAAGGACAGGGGATTAAAAGGGAAAGTCTGAATAAGGTTTTTGAGAAGTTTTATAGAGTTCCTACAGGAAACGTTCACAACGTAAAAGGATTTGGTCTGGGGTTGAATTATGTACAAGCAATCGTAAACAGGCATGGGGGAGAAATTACGGCTTCAAGTGTGTATGGAAAAGGAACAACATTTAAAATATTTATTCCTTTTGAACATCAAGAAATAAGTTAAAAATTGAAATTATGAAAAACATTAAAATACTTTTGGCAGAAGATGATACTAATCTTGGAAATTTACTTTGTGATTACCTAAAGGCTAAAGGTTACCATACAGTATTGGCTGCTAATGGGGAGGAAGCTTTTAATTTATTTGCAAAAGGCACTTACAACTTGTGTCTGTTAGATGTGATGATGCCTATAAAGGATGGTTTTACTGTTGCAAAAGAAATTCGAAAAATTAACGATACAATTCCTATTATTTTTTTGACGGCAAAATCGATGAAAGAAGACACTTTAGAAGGTTTTGAGGTAGGCGCTGATGATTATATTACAAAGCCTTTTAGCATGGAAGAGTTGTTGGCAAGAATAACTGCTGTGTTAAGAAGGTCTTCAGGAAGCGCAGAGAAACAAGAGCAAACAGATTTTTCTATTGGAAAATATACATTTAACTACAAAAAAAGAGTGTTAGAGTATGATGGAGAATCTCAGAAGTTAACATCAAAAGAAAATGATTTGTTGAGGTTGTTGTGTTTAAACGAGGGGAAAGTTTTGGAAAGAACTTATGCCCTCAAAGCTATTTGGGAAGATGACACTTATTTTAATGCAAGAAGTATGGATGTTTATATCGCAAAACTTAGAAAGCATTTAAAACAGGATAATTCAATAGAAATAATGAACGTGCATGGAAGAGGATTTAGATTTCTTGTTCATAAAAAGGACTAAATTTTTTTCAATCTCAGAATTGCTGTTTATATTTGAAAAAAAGATATAAATTATGTTAAAGGATAAGATAGAAGCGGCTTTAAATAGTCAAATAAAAAGTGAAGCACAATCATCACAAATATATTTAGCAATGGCTTCTTGGGCAGAAACTCAAGGACTGGGAGGGACAGCACAGTTTTTATATAAACATTCTGATGAGGAAAGAATGCACATGCTAAAACTGGTTCAATATGTTAATGAAAGAGGAGGGAAAGCTTTGATTCCTCAATTAGAGCAACCTACTAAAGATTTTAACAAACTGACTAACTTATTTCAAACATTACTCGATCATGAAGTGATGGTTTCAGGAGAAATAAACGATTTAGTTGATATCTGCTTGAGTGAAAAAGATTACACTACACACAATTTCTTACAATGGTATGTTGCTGAGCAAATAGAAGAAGAAGCGCTTGCTAGAACGATTATGGATAAATTAAACATGATTGGTGAAGATAAGGGAGGCTTGTATTTGTTTGATAGAGATATTGAAAATATTTCAATCACAACAGGAGAACAAGTATAGGTGTAGTTTGTAATAAAAAGCAAGGGGGTTATTGTTAATAACTAATCTCTTGTTGGTATTGCTTTGCTGAAGTGTCTTGTTATTTTTACCAAAGTTATAAATTGGCATAGTATATGTTCTTGGAGCTGAGAACTTAAATCTACTGTTAGAAAATTTTTTTTATGAAGCATTTATTTTACATACTGATAGGTTTTTTTATACTTTGTTTTACTGCTAATTCTAGTTTTGGACAAGATGATGCTTTTAAAAGCAAATCTAAAAAAGGACCTAACATTTATTCTCCTAAAAAGGCAAGAACTAAATCTAGGTCTAAACAATATCAAAATTCAACTTCAAAGAAAAAATCGAAAAGGAAAAATGCCTCATTTTCTTCATCAAAGAAAAGATATGGTTCTACTGTAGGTGGGGGAAAGGGGTCTGGAAGTAAAAATAATGAGCCAGCTTCTGGTGGAAGAAAATCAAGTAAAGGAAGGAAAAAACAAAAGTAGATTTCTGCAAATAAGGAGCCTAAGTTATGAAGAGATTGATAGAGATAAGTGTAGTTTTGCTGATAGCATTATGTTTATCTTGCTTTGTGTCTTCTTGTGGTGGTAAGAGTCATTTGTTTAAAAGTGAGTCTAAAAAAGGTCCCAATATTTATTCTTCCAAGGGGCCACGTACAAAATCAAGAACAAAGCGTTACAGTCATTCAGTTTCTAAAAAGAAAGCAAAAAGGAAAAATGCTACCTTTTCGCCAAAAAAGAAACGTTATGGAGCTTCTGTTTCTGGTGCTAAAGGAGGCAAAGAAAAAGGCGGAAAAAGCTCTTCTGGTGGTAGAAAGTCAGGTAAAGGAAGGAAGAAATAGAAACGTGATTTTTCATTGCACGTCAAATCAAATATTTTTTTAAAGACAATATAATTTGTAATTTTCCAAAATGCTTTGGCAAGGAAGTTGCTAATACGTAAAACAAAGTGAAAAAAATAGCTGTCATATTAGTTTCGTTACTAATCCTAAATTCAGGATTTAAAGTTGGTGTAGATACTAACTCTAAGATGAAAGCTATTTTCATTATGAATTTTACAAAACTTATAGAGTGGCCACAACCATACAGGGAAGGTAATTTTGTTGTTGGTGTTGTTGGAGAGTCTCCGCTTTATACTGAGCTTACTAAAATGGCGAAAACCAAAAAAGTAGCTAATCAATCACTTCAAATTAAAAAGTTTAGCAGTATTAATGAGATTAATAAGTGCCATATTTTATACGTGAGCCAAAATAAAAGTGCAGAAATAAGCTCTGTTGTTAATAAGCTCAAGCCTCACAATACTTTGATAATAACAGAGAAGCAGGGATTGGTGGAGAAAGGAGCAGGGATTAACTTTATTGTGAAAGATAACAGACAAAAATTTGAGTTAAATAAGAAGAATGTAGAAAAATACCAGTTAAAGGTTAGTTCTAATTTAGAAGCATTAGCATTTACGGTTAAATAAGAATGAGTAAAAAGATTTACATATTATTTATTGTATCAATTCTGACTAGTTCAGTATTTGGCCAATTTGTAGGTAAAGATGATTTATCTATCGCATTGTTTTATTTACAAAAAAATGAATTAGACAGTGCTAAAACTCGCATTGACTTAGCTTCTTTAGATGACGTGTTAAAAGAAACTGCAAAAACATGGTACTATAAAGGGTTTATATATAAAGAGTTATATAAGAATAAAGACAAAGAGAATAAAACATCACCATATAGAATAACTTCTATTGAATCATTTGAAAAGATGTTTGCAATGAGTAATAAAGCAGAGTTTGAACAAAGCGCTTCTAAAATATTGAAATATGAAGCATCTACCCTGTATAATGATGCTGCAAGGATGTTGGATCCTGAAAACTATAAAACAGCAGTAAGTAATTATGCTCTTTTTAGAAAAACGATGAAGTTAGTAGATAAAGATGCTAATCTAGACAGTAGAGATGTTCAGTTTAAATTAGCATTGGCTTCAATGTTAAATAGGCCGAGTGATGGGAAGGCAGATGTAGATTCTGTAAATATTTATCAAGTTAAAAAGCTATATTCAGAGGTTTTAGTTGTTGACACAAATAACCCTGGGGCAAACTATAACTTAGGAATATTATACTATAATGAGGCTGCAGAAATAATTAATCATATGGATTATGATATGGATATTATGAGCTTAAATGCTGTACAGGACTATTGTATTGGAATATTCTTGAAGAGTTTGCCGTTTATGAAAAAATCGTATGATTTAGGATACAAAAGAAGAGAAACTTTGATTGGACTTTCTAATATCTATTATGGATTAAATGACCTTGAAAAGTCGGATGCTTATAAAAAAGAGCTTCAAGATTTGGAAAAGGAGTAGTAGATTCGTACGTTTATAAAATGGCATTTAGGTTTACTATAGCAAAAAAGATAGGTACGGGTTTTGGTGTATTACTCTTTTTTCTAGTTATTGTATTTTATACCACCTACACCACTCTTAACGCCAGTATTGATATTAATGATAAAATTACTGATGTAAATAGTCCTTCAGTATCTTCCCTAGAAGAGTTAAAGTTATTGACAGTAAGGTCTAAGATGTTAATATTTAACTGGGTTTATATTCAGTCACAATCCGACCATCCTGATAAACAAAAATTAACACGATTAATAGATCGAAAATACCCATATTTAATTAAAAAAGTTGAAAAACTCTCTGTAAATTGGGATAAGGCAGACCAGGATAGAATTAAGGTTGTTTTTGAAAAATTGGCTGAGTTATTTGAAATGCATAAAGAAATTATTATGCTTTTGCCTGACTGGGATAGTTATGATGATTCTCAAAATAAATTTATGGCTACTTATTATATCGGAGATGACGGAGATGTATATATAAAAACATCTGAAATTCTTTTTGAGTTAGATGATTTAATTAGTAATCAAAAATTTCATACAGGTAATGCAACAGAGGTAATGCAATCGTCTTTTAGTGATTTGAAATGGTTGACCAGGTGGCTGGGAATAGCTTTAGTTATTTTTGGAGTTTTAGTCGCATTTTATACTACTAGAAGTATAGTTCGGCCAGTTCACAAATTGAAAATGATACTATTATCTTTAAGTAAAGGGGTGTTTCCTAAAAAGTCAATAAAAGCTAAAAGTGATGAGATTGGAGAAATGACTAATGCATTGAATAGAGTGATATCAGGACTGGATAGTACCAAGGAGTTTGCTATTGCTGTTGGTGCTGGTCGGTTTGACACGGAATATGAACCGTTGAGTGAGGAGGATTCTTTAGGGAAGACACTAATAAAAATGCGTGATGATTTAGCAGAAAATGAAAGAGTATTAGAGCAGAAGGTGATAGAAAGAACAGCAGAGGTTGTTGAAAAACAAAAAGAAGTTGAGCTCCAAAATGAAAAAATAAGTGAATTATACGAGGAAGTAACAGACAGTATTAAGTATGCAAAAGGTTTGCAAGAGGCTATTTTGCCCCCTACTGAATTTGTTGAAAAATCTATGCCTGATTCCTTTATTTTGTACAAGCCAAAGGATATTGTTAGTGGTGATTTTTATTGGGTTGAAGAGAAAAATGACAAGGTGTATTTTGCTGCGGTAGATTGTACTGGGCATGGTGTTCCTGGTGCATTCATGAGTATTGTTGGGTATAATGCTCTAAATGAAGCCTTAAGAACAAATGATGATCCAGGTAGCATTTTAGATGGGTTGAATAGGGGTATTAGTAAGACGCTTCATAATAATGCTATGGGGTCAACAACTAAAGATGGTATGGATTTAGCGCTTTGTTGTTATGATAAAAAAACGAAAGAGTTGCAATATGCAGGTGCATACAATCCGTTATATTTAATTAGAGATGGTGAGGTTAATCAGCTAAAAGCTGATAAGTTTGCTATAGGGGGGTATTTTGATGACCCTTCAAAAAAGTATACTAATCACGTAATTCAGTTGCAAGAGGAAGATTATATTTATATATTCTCTGATGGTTATGCTGATCAGTTTGGTGGTCCAA
Source organism: Vicingaceae bacterium (assembly GCA_029251425.1). Taxonomy (GTDB): domain Bacteria; phylum Bacteroidota; class Bacteroidia; order Flavobacteriales_E; family Vicingaceae. The sequence goes on along the minus strand of JAQXDJ010000164.1, from coordinate 23,099 downwards.
AAGGAAAGAAGTTTATGTATAAAAGGTTTAGAGATCATTTGCTTACGCTAAAGGGTAGAGAGATGAATGACCAAAAACTTTATTTAGATAACACATTGGAAGATTGGAAAGGGCCTCTAGAGCAAATTGATGACATTCTTGTTATCGGGATTCACGTTTCTTAAAAATCAGACAGTTACATTCTTTCTTGGGTTTAAAATAAACTTGACTCGTGTCTTTAAGTTGCTTAAATTTGTAGGCTAACTTAGAATTAAATCCGGCAGATGAAGACACTAATCTTGACCTTAGCAAACTTGCTTCTTATTGCATCAGTTTTTGCTCAAGCACCTGAAAAGATGAACTACCAAGCTGTGGCAAGAGATTTGTCAGGTTTGCCTTTGGTGAGTACTACTGTAAATTTACAATTTGATATTTTACAAGGATCAGCCACTGGAAGTGTAGCTTATAGCGAAACACAAACTAAAATTACTAACCAATTTGGCTTATTTACTGCAGAAATTGGTGCAGGAGCATTAGTCTCAGGCTCCTTTCCTAGTGTATTATGGGGGACCAATCCTTATTATTTGAGAATTACAGTAAATGGAGATGTAATGCCAGCTACGCAGTTATTATCTGTACCTTATGCACTATACTCTAAAACATCTGGAGGTGCTGGAGCAGGTTTAGTCCCTGGGGCCGGAATAGATATAACCGGAGGTGTTATTACTTCTACAGCAGATACGTCTTTAACTAATGAGTTGCAAAATTTATCATGGAATACAACGGATAGCAATGTAATTGATATTAGTAACGGTACTAGTATTTCACTAGCATCTAATATGCCAACGTTAAACCAAGTATTAACATGGAATGGGGCTAGTTGGGTGGCACAAACTTTTAGTGGAGGAGCTTTTACCTCTAACGGAACAGAATCTGTTTTAAATAATATTACTGATAATGTTGGTATAGGGACAAATACACCTACTTATAAATTAACAGTTGTATCTTCAGATGTTGCTGTTTCGAGTTTTGTAGGTCTTAACCCTACTTATTCAGCTGTTGCAGTTGCCAACACACCACTTAACCCGAATTCAAAAGTTGGAGTGATTATGCTTACAGGTAGTGATACAGGAGCGATTGGGTTAGATCCAGTTGATAAACAAATGGTAGTCAATAATAGTACTACTGACGGGCATCTTACTTTAAGCGCTGATAGTTCTGTTATAAGCTACGCTGACCTACTTGGTCAAAATGGCCAAAAAATTCTAGAAAAAGCAGACACTATAATATCATTTGGACAAACGACACCCAACGTTATTAATATTAACCAAGGAACTTATATTACAGATTCTTTATATAAATTGGGTAATAATTCAGGGAATGCAAACTGGGTTTTAGCAAATAATGGTTTTGGACAAGCTGTTTGGACTGACCCTGCAACATTACCAGGTGGTGGAGGTGGATTATGGTCACCAATTGGAGCGGATGTTTATTTTAATACTGGAAATGTTGGAATTGGAGCAACAACCCCTCAACAGTTGCTTACATTGTCTGACCCTAGTTCTACATCATTAAGATTAGAACGTTCTAATGCTGCTGCTTTTGATTGGGAAATGAATGTGGATAATTTAGGGTTTCATTTAAAGGGTGGAGCTGATGCTACTGCTGCTGGTTTAACTGACTTTGTAAATGTTGACGGCTTTGGTAAGGTGGGGTTAGGAATAACAACTCCAACTCAACTATTGCATCTTTTCAATGGAACTTTAAGAATAGATAATGGAGCAAACCCATACAATTTACCTTCTGCAGATGGTACAGTTTCTGGTCAGGTAATGACAACAGATGCTGCAGGAAATGTTACATGGCAATTACCTTCAGGAGGGACTGGATGGGATATTTTAGGGAATGCAGGAACTTTGACTGGAAATCATTTTGTAGGAACTACAGATGCTCAAGATTTAGACTTTAGAACAAATAACGTTGTTAGAACAAGGATAACTCAAAAAGGACAAATAGAAGTGTTGAATACTGGAAATAGTGTGTTTATTGGTGAGGGAGCAGGTTCAAATGATGATTTAACTAGCAATAATAACACTTTAATTGGGTTTCAATCAGGAATGACTGTTTCTACAGGAGTGAATAACGCAAGTTTAGGGGAGTCTGCATTAAGAAGTAGTAATGGTAATGGAAATGTTGCAATAGGAAGAAGAGCTCTGTATACATCTACAGTTGGTGACAATAATACAGCAGTTGGTTCTACAGCATTATATTTTTCAACAAATTCAAGTGGAAACACAGCAGTTGGGGCAGCTGCTCTATATAGTAATACTTCAGGAGGAGCTAATACAGCTGTAGGTGATTATTCTCTTTATTCAAATACGACATCAACTAATAATGCTGCTTTTGGTACAAGTGCTCTAAGGTTTAATATACTTGGAGGGTTCAATACAGGTATCGGTATTGATGCATTAAAAAACTCTACTGGTAACAATAATGTTGGTCTTGGTTATGGAACTGGTGTAGGACTCACTACTGGGAATGATAATACTTTTATTGGTACAAATGCCAATGCTTCGGTTTCTAGTTTAACTAATGCTACAGCAATAGGTGCAAATGCTATTGTTTCTCAAAGTAATAGTTTAGTTTTAGGGAGTAATGCGAATGTTGGTATGGGTACATCAACACCAGCACATGACTTACATATTCATAAGCCAGATCCATCAACGTTAATGATAGAATCTACTGGTGTTAATGGAAATGATGTTTATGTTGGAATACAATCACCTGCAAATACTTGGTTAATGAAAACAAATAGAGGGGATCAAACTGGTGGAAATCAAGGGGATTTCTTTATAAGGGATGAGACTAATGGTAGAAATGTTATGCTGTTCGATATTAATGGGAATGTTGGGGTTGGAACTACAGCTCCAAATGCAAATTTAGATGTAGCTGGTTTAACAGAGACAGATGGATTAAGAGTTGTAACTGGTTCAGGAACTGCTGGACATGTTCTTACTTCGGATGCAGCTGGTAATGCGACATGGCAAACAGTTAGTGCTAATGATACAGATTGGACTGTTAATGCATCTTTTGTTTATAATAATACAAAAAGAGTTGTGGTAGGAGCGGCAACAACAGGTGCTGCAACACAGATGGAAGTAGAAACATCTGCAAGACAAATTGGATTAATGATAGATAATAATTTTACAGGAGCTGTTCAAACATTTGGAATTACTACAGATGTTTCAAATTTAGGAACTGGGCCTAAATATGGTTATCACTCGTATGTAAGTGGAAATCCTTCACAAACAAATGATATTATTGGTGTATTTAATCAAGTTGCAACTGCAAATACTGAAACAGGGTATGGGGTTTTTAATAGCTTTGCAGTAGCAACTGGTACAGGCCCGAGGTATGGTGTTTGGAACGAAAATGAAGATTATAATTATTTTTCTGGTATGGTTGGTATAGGGCAAACTACACCTACAACAGCATTAGATATTTTTGGAGCAAGTACCTCTACTGCAGTTGCAGGGTATTGGACCTCTCCAGAAACAACTATAAAAGTTCATAATACAGATCAAACAAACAATAACTTTTCATCTTTAACATTTGCAACAACGTTGTCTAATGGAGGAAATTCTGAGATGGGTAGAATGGCTGTTCAAAATATGAATCATACAGTTGGTTCGGAAAGTGGAGATTTTGTTTTCTCTACTAGAAATACAGGTGCTATGTCTGAGAAAATGAGACTTACAGGAGATGGAAGGCTTGGTATAGGAACATCATCTCCGAGTAATTTTGCATTATTAAATGTAGAAAACTCAGATTTTAGTGAAACAGTAAGATTTAATAATACAAATACTGGCGGTACCAATGTGACGGGAATTTGGAATAGAGTTGTTACTAATACGTCAGTTACTACTGGTCCAACTTATGGAATATGGAATGGAGTAAATAATCAAAATAATTCTACTACTCTTGCTAGTGCTACATTTGCAAATTATTCTTTTACTAATAATACGGGTTCTGGTGATAGTTATGGTTATTATTTCAGAGATTATTCACCTAACGGTACTTCATATGGAATCTACATGGAGAATGAAGATAGAAATTACTTTAGTGGTCATGTCGGTGTAGGTGTTAATAATCCAACAGCCAAATTAGAGGTAGACGGTACCCAAGCTGTAAGAGATAATATTCAAAATTTAGGTGCTGGGGCTCAAATTAATCCAAACGTAACAAGTTTTGTAAAAGTAACTGGTGGCGGTGGAAATTATATACTAGCCACCCAATCTATTATTGACGGAAATACAAACGGGCAGATTTTATATATAACAAGTAATACTGCTGGTACTTTTAGGGTGTTAAACGGAACTAAAGTTAAGTTGAATGGAGGGAATAATTATACAATGGGAGCTTATGATGCTCTAACTTTAATTTGGGATGGAGCAGTCTGGATTGAAATATCTAGAAGTAATAATTAAAATCTGAAAGCAATGAATATTTTAAAATCAATATTTACGTTAGTTTTTGTTAACCTATTGGTTATTTCAAATGTAATAGCGCAAGCCCCAGAGAAGATGAACTACCAAGCAGTAGCGAGAGATTTATCGGGTTTACCTTTAGTAAGTACAGCGGTAAATTTACAATTTGATATTCTACAAGGTTCTTCAACTGGAGTTGTTGCGTATAGCGAAACACAATCTAAAACTACAAATCAATTTGGTCTTTTTACTGCAGAAATCGGAGCAGGATCTGTTGTTTCAGGTTCTTTTGCTGGGATAACATGGGGTTTAAATCCATATTACTTAAGAATAACAGTAAACGGAGATGTAGTGCCAGCAACACAGTTGTTGTCTGTGCCTTATGCGTTATATTCAAAAACTACTGGTGGAGCTGGTGCGGGATTAGTTCCTGGTCCAGGGATAGATATTACTGGAGGTGTTATTACTTCTATATCAGATACTTCAGCAACAAATGAACTTCAAATGCTAAGTATTTCTAATGATACTATATTTTTAAGTAATGGAGGATTCGTGTTATTACCTTCAGGAGCATCAGATTCAGATTGGACATATGGTTCTGGGGTTATTTATAATTTATCCGATAACGTTGGTATAGGAGTGCTTGCTCCAGTTGATAGGCTAGAAGTTGAAGCTGTAACAGGGAATGTAAGCGCAATAAATGGGGTAAACAATCAAACAGGGGTTGGATCTCCAACATACGGTATTTATGGAGTTTCTGCTGGTGATGTTTTAAATTCAGCAGGTGTAAAAGGGGAAGCTACTGGATCTGATGGAACAGGTGTATATGGAGAAATTAATAGTAATATTAATGGAGTAGGAGTTAGAGGTTATCATAATGGTATAGCTCCAAGTGCTTCATATGGCGTTGTGGGAAGAATATCTAGCACAAGTGCTAATAGTTTATCAACAGGAGTTTCTGGTATTAATTTTGGTACCGGTGTTGGTTTAAGTAGTTTTGTTTCTAACGGTGCTAGTAATGAGAAAACATCATTAACTGTTTCAGCAACCTCAGGAGTTACCCCTACCCCAGGATTAGGTTCAAGAATTGATTTTAAGACAGGTAATTCTATCCTCGGAACTTCTCCAATAGCCTCAATTACAGCTACATCTACAAATGTGACACTTGGTGCAGAAGCAGGCGATTTATCGTTTTCAACTATACAAAATGGTAACATTAGAACTAAAAGAATGATTATTAAGTCTAATGGGAATACAGGTATTGGGACTTTAACACCATCAGCACTATTAGATGTTGCGGGAGTTACCCAAACGGATAGTTTGAGAGTTTTATCTGGCGCAGGAAATGTAGGTGATGTTTTAACATCTGATGCTGCTGGTAATGCTACTTGGCAAGCTCCAGCAGGAACAGGTGGGATTGATGCAGATGCAGATGGTTGGCCAGCATCAATGGATCTTAATGATGCTGATAACACAATCACTTTTTATGATGCTGATAACGATTCGTTAAACGAATTACAACAATTAATATTGGTAGGAGATTCACTTGCTTTAACTAATGGGGGAGGTTCGATAACTATTCCAGATGCAGATCCTAATAACGAAAGAATAACTAGTTTCTCGTTAAATGGGACAAGTGATAGTTTAGCAATAATCGAATCTGGTGTTCGTCACACTATGCCATTATCAGATTTAAATAATGGTGCTTGGACTAAAGGAATAGGAAATGATATTTTTAACAATACAGATAGTGTTGGTATAGGTACAGCTGATCCAAAATCTCTATTGCAATTAGGAGACTTTATGCATCAATTTCCGTTAGTATTAAGTGGGACAGAAGAATATACCGTTTCGTCATATAATACTTTTTGGGATGGAACTACATTAAGAAACACTACAGGAGGTATTTCAGGATTATCCATTGTTGGTGATGATAATGGAAACCCTGTTATGTCATGGTTATTATTTCCTTCTCAACCAGTTGGTACTGATATGTTTTCTCTTAATCCAAGTTTAAAAATGAATTTAAGAAGTAGGGGGTTAGCAATTAATAGTGATGTTGCAGGTGCCGGATTAGATGTTACTTCGTTAGATTCTGCTTCAATTTTTATGGATATACCAGATGATAATAGTCAGCCAACTTTAAGTTATAGGGCACCAGGAGGAACAGCAGAGATTCTTAGCTTGAGAGTACCTAACACCTTAACAAATAGCTATACACTGACCTATCCAATAGGTCTTCCTACAACTGCAGGGAGCGCTTTAGTATCAGATTTGGCAGGAAACCTTAGTTGGAGTGCAGCGGGGGCATCTCCTTGGGTTACAAATGGAACCACAATTCATCCAGCAACATTAACACAAAATGTTGGAATAGGATCAAATTCTGCAGCTTATGCGTTGGAAATAAAAAGAAGTCAAGCAGGAACATCTCCTTTACTTGGTATAACTAATCCAACAACAGGAGATGCTTCGATTCATTTTTCTACAGGAACAGGGAATTTTTCCATTGGTAGAAATGGGAATACATTTAAAATTGCTCAAGCATCAAATTTGGGATCAAATGTGAGAATGACAATTGGTAGTACCGGTAATGTTGGTTTTGGTATTACAGCGCCTACAGCAAAAGTTCATGCAGAAGGATTTGGAGGACAAGCATTACAAGCTCAAAATAGTAGTGCAACTACTGCAACAATGAATTTAATCAATTTTGGTGGAGGGCCAGCATTTACAGTAACGAATGGTTATATAGGGCTAAATACTACAAATCCAACAGCTTTTCTTCATTTAAATAATTCGTTGAGATTACAAAATTTAGGAGGACCTGCTCCAGCAGCAGGTTCTGTGTTAACAGCAATAGATGTTAATGGAAATGCCCAATGGCAAACTCCATCAGCAGCTTCTCCATGGACATTATCTGGAACTAATATTTATCCATCAACATTAACAAATAATGTAGGTATTGGAACATCAACACCAGGTTTGATAGGAGGGGCAACAAATTATTTAACAATTGCAAGTACTGGAGCTTATGCTTCAGGTAGTGTGGCTTCATTAGAGCTAAAAGGAAACACAAACTCATCTAATGATGTGGCAGCAAAAATTGACTTTTTAAATGGTTTGGGTACTAATAATACTGCAAGAATTGAAAATATAACATCCGGAACTTCAACAGCTGAAGGTCAATTATTATTTTATACAAAGGCTGCAGCACTAGCAGAAAGAATGAGAATTGATGAAGATGGCAATGTAGGTATAGGAACGACTACTCCAAATACATCTTTAGACGTAGCTAATGATGTAGCTATTAGAGAATCTGTAAATACTACTACTACCAACGCAATTTCAAATATGGCAGGAACTGCAGGAACTTCATTTATTAATTTTACAAGCCAAACGAGCAATTTTTCAATTTTTAGTATTGCTGATGGAGTTGATGGAAAAATCTTAAGACTATTTAATTCTACTGGTTTTAATATGACAGTTGCGAATGATACAGGGACTTCAAATAGTATATTAACTATGTCTGGAGGTAATATTTCAACAGTTGGGCAGGGAGTTATAACATTGCAGTATAGTGCAAATGAACAAAGATGGATTGTAGTTTCAATCGTTCAATAATAAAATAATGATGAAGAATTTAACATATTTATATACTTTACTATTGCTTTTAGCAAGTTCACTTGCAACTGGGCAAGTAACTATTAGTAGGCAGGTTATAGGAGCTACTGGAGGATATTCTGAAGGCTCTACTATAACTATTTCTTCAACTGTAGGAGAAGCAGTAGTTCAAACACATTTTTCAACTAATTTAATTCTAACTCAAGGATTTCAACAAACAGAAGATTCAATAGTCACTTATGAAGTAATAAACGAATCATGTAATGGCGGAAATAATGGCTCTATTTTTATTAGTGATGTAAAAGGATGTGCTGCACCTTACACTATTTCTGTTATGGCTTTAAATACAACAACGGTTTTGGATGAAAAAGCACTTGGAGCAGGAACTTATACTGTAGATATTACAGGAGCAAATGGTTGCACCTACACAGCAACAATAGCTGTTGGGTTAGATAGTGAGGATGATTGTACGCTTAAGTTTTATTCAGGTTTTTCGCCTAATGGAGATGGATTAAATGAAACTTGGGTGATAGATAATATTGAGTTACATCCAGAAAATAAAGTTCAAATTTTTAACCGATGGGGAGAAGTAGTTTGGAGTGGAGAGAATTATAACAATGATGATGTAGTTTGGAAAGGATTGAATAAAAGTGATAATGAAATGGCAGCTGCAACTTATTTTTATGTTGCAGAAGTGAGTGGACAAACATATAAAGGTTGGGTAGAAATTACTCGATAATTGAAATGATTACATTAATGAAGAAAATACTATTATTAACATTACTGATGACTGGTTTGCTGCAAGCACATGCTCAGCAAGATCCTCAGTATAGTTTGTATATGTTTAATCCTTTAGCTGTTAATCCTGCTTATTCAGGAAGTAGAGAGGTGTTAAGCGCAGTTCTAGTTCATAGGAGTCAATGGGTTGGGTTAGATGGCGCTCCAGAAACACAAGCTTTTGCAATAAACACTCCGTTACGAAATAAAAAAATGGGTTTAGGGTTTCAGGTAGTAAACGATAAAATCGGACCTAAAACAACCCAAAACATTACTGCTGCTTATGCTTATCGATTAAAAATAGGAAGAGGAAAATTAGCTTTTGGTTTGAAAGCAGGAATTATTAATTATAATTTTAATTGGAACAAGATAGAGTATAAAGATGAGGGCGATGCTATTCCAGAACAATCTTCAACTGGATTTTTAATTCCAACGTTTGATTTTGGGATGTATTACAATACAAGAACGCTTTATGCAGGTATAGCTGCTGAACATTTAAATCAATCTAGTTTTAATTTTGCAGAATCTGATAGTGCTACTACAACAAGCTTAAATTCAGGAACGTCAAGAGGTTCAAAACAAGGAATAAACTTTATTGGAACAGTAGGAAAAGCATTTATTTTAAATGATAATTTTGTGCTTAAAACTTCAGCATTGGTTAGAATGGCCAATGAATCAGGAAACATAGATGTTTCAGCTGGGGTTTTAATTAAAAATAAAATATTGTTTGGAGGGTCACTTAGGTCTTCAGGAGCTATAATATTTATGACAGAATTAAACATTTCTAAAAACTTAAGAATGGGTATTGCATATGATGTGGATGGAAGTAAAGTAGCATCTTCAACATCTGGTTCATTCGAAGTGTTTTTAGGGTATGATGTAGGGTTGTTCAAATCTAAAGTTGTTTCACCAAGATATTTTTAGAGGAGAATGATCGGAAAATACATATTAAGAATTAGCCTTATTTTTGGTTTGCTTGTTGGATTAAATATAGTAGCCTTTGCTCAATTTAAAAAAGCAAATAAGCACTTTGCTCAAGGAGAGTTTAGTGAAGCTATTATTTATTATGTAAAAACAATTAAAAAAGATCCTGCCAATAAAGAGGCGGTTCAGAATCTTGCATTTTCTTATCGAAAGCTGAAAGATTATAAAAACGCTCAAATTTATTATGCCCGAGCGACATCATTAAACACTAATGAGAGTTCTAACATGCTGTATTATGGACAAGCGTTAAAAAACAATAATAAATTAAAAGAGGCAAAGGCTCAATTTGAAAAGTTTGTAGCTAAAAATCCAACTAGTTTTATTGGAAAACTCATGGTTCAATCTTGTGGTGATATTAAAGATTGGGAAGTAGAAGAAAAAGAGTTTGAAGTTAGTGCGGTGGAAAATATTAACACTAAAGATGCAGATTTTTGTCCTTTAGTTTATGAAGGGGGGATTGTATTTGTATCTGAAAGAGGGGTGGATTTGGTTAATACAAACCATTCAGGAATGGCAAACAAACCATACTTATCATTGTTTTATGCGAGTAAAGATAAAGGCTACAAGAAGGTAAAACACTTTTCAAATCAGTTGAGTTCTCTTTATCATGATGGGCCTATTACTATTTCTGATGATGGGAGTGAAATTTATTTTACAAGAGCAGATAAAAAAGAAAATGGAAGAAAATACATTAACAGGCTTGAAATATTTTCTGCAAAATTAGATGGAAAAAAATGGAAAAATATTCAAGCATTTGAATACAATAACGAAGATTATTCAGTGGCTCATCCATGGCTTTCAAAAGACGGAACTCAATTGTTTTTTGCATCAGATATGGATGGAGGTTTTGGAGGGATGGATATTTATGTATGTAAGAAAGAAGGTGATAGGTGGAGTAAACCAATCAATTTAGGGGTTGGTGTTAATACATCAGAAAATGAAGTGTTCCCTTATTGTAGAGAAGGGGTGTTATATTTTTCTTCAGAAGGGCATTCTGGCTATGGAGGACTAGATGTCTTTATGGCAAAACAATCCGAAGAATGGTCAAATGCTGTTAATTTAAAAGCGCCCTTAAATTCATCGAAAGATGATTTTGGAATATTTTATATAGATGATGAAAATGGATATTTTTCATCAGATAGAGAGGGAGGAGTTGGAAGTGATGATATTTACAGTTTTTCTTGGCATGCAATTTCTCGTCAAACGGCAATGTCTGGTATTTTAGAATACGATAAATTAGGAGCTTCAGGAGCTACAATAAACTTGTTAGATGAAGATGATCATATTATAGAGACTAAGTTAACAGATGAATTCGGTAAATTTAAATTTGATAAATTAGAGCTAGATAAAAACTATATTCTTGCAATTGATAGTGATGATGACAGTTTTTTAGAAGGGGCTAAACTTTATTTAACAAATTCTAAAGATGAAAAAGTAATGCTTGCTCAAAAAGCAGGTAAAGGAAGGTTTAAATTTCAGGCCTTGCCATATGAGTATTATGATGAACTGGAGTTATTGAAAGAAGAGGATGACAATATTTTAACTGCGGAAGTTTTTGGACAACTATATAAAACTTTACCAGGCGATTATTCTGATGGAATGGAAGTGTGGGTAGTTGATGATGAAGGAAATATTATTGGAAGGTCTAAAACAAATCAAGAAGGGTTCTTTTCGTTTGATAAGTTATCGGATGAAGAACAATACTTATTTATGTTGGCTGAAGATGATCCAGACATAAATATGATAATTTTGAACAAAGATGGAACGGTACTCGATGCTGCTAAAAGGTTAATTGATGGTAAATACAGGTATTCAAAATTAGGTGCCGATGAAAATGTCTTGTCATTAATGACAGAAGAAGATGAGTCTATTGCTTTTGTAAGTAGCGATAGTGTTTCTACAGTTAATATTTTTGGACAGCTATACAATAAACTCCCAGGAGATTATGATGGTATTATGGAAATTTGGGTGGTTGATGATGAAGGAAATATAATAAGAAGAACAAATACTGATTCAAAAGGATTTTTTGCTTTCGATAAATTACCCGGACAAGAAGAAATTCTTTTTATGTTAGCAGAAGATGATGAGAGCTTGAAAATTGACATTCTTGATGAGGGAGGAAAATATTTAGCTACAGCAAAAAGATTGATAGATGCAAAATATAGATATAATCGCTTAGGGGCTGATGGAGCTGATCTTGAATTAATGACCGAAAATGATGATTCGAACATTAGTATTAAGCCAGAGGATACCTTTGTTAGTTCAGAAGTTAAGTATGAATATAAATCGTTTAAATTGACCAAATCTGGAGAGCAAGAGCTTGATAAATTGATTGTTATTTTAAAATCTAATAAAAATATGGGTATAGAAATTTCTGCACATACAGATTCTAAAGGAGGTTATGCTTATAATCAACGGTTAGGGCAACAAAGAGCTAATGCTGTCTTAAACTATGTGGCCTCAAAAGGAATTTCTAAAAATAGAATTAAGGCTAAAAGTTATGGTCAAACCAAGCCAGTTGCGCCAAATAAATTAAAAGACGGATCTGATAACCCTGAAGGAAGAGCGAAAAATAGAAGAGTAGAATTTAAGGTAATTAAACTAAAATAATCTCGTGAAAAAGTTTATTTACTCTCTTTTGCTGCTGTTGGTTACGTTTAATGGACTTGCTCAAAAGAGCAGTATCAAGTTTGGTTATATAGGCCAAAAAGAAGGGCTTTCGCAAAGCGATGTTTTAGCAATAACACAAACAAGTAATGGTTTGTTGTGGTTTGGAACTCAAGATGGGCTAAATTCATATAATGGTTACGAATTTAAAGTTTACTCCCACAGGTTTCGAGATTCTACTTCTATTTCTAATAGTTTTATTCATACTATACTAGAAGAAAATGATACGCTTTTATGGATTGGTACAGAAAATGGATTAAACCTTTTTAATTCAGCTACTCAACAATTCACCAATTTATTTAATGATAAAACAGCCAATAAAAGGAAAGTAAATGTTTGGGCTTTAGAAAAAGATTCTTTGGGAGATTTATGGGTAGGAACAAATAAAGAATTGTATAAAATAAAGAAAGGGACTAGAGAGGTTAGGAAAATAAACCTCTCATTAAGTACTCAAAACAACCGAATTAATATTAGAAAAATATTACTCACCAAAGAGCATCAGTTGTTAATTGGAACGGAGGGTAACGGCTTATTATTGTTTGATATTGAGACAGAACAAACAAGACAATACTATAGAGAAAACAGTTTACTTAAAAGTGATATTGTTTGGGATTTAAATGAAGACTCTGGTGGTAAAATTTCTGTGGCGACAAATAAAGGGCTTAACTTTTTTAATATTAAGAAAAAGGAACTCACCAACATTAAAATATTAGATGATGTTGTTGGAGATGATATTGTGAAAACCATATTTGAAGATAAATCTGGAATAGTTTGGGTAGGGACAGAAAACAATGGTTTATACAAATTAAAATCGCTTACCAATATAGATCATTACTTGTATGATGCGAATAGGAACAATAGTTTAAGTAGTAATACGATAAATATTATTTATGAGGATGCTTTCGGAATAATTTGGATTGGTTCTCAAGCGGGATTAAACAAATTCGATAAAGGAAAACAATATTTTAAACATTATCAACATTGGACTAACCAAACGAAAACAATAAACAGCAATATGGTTTGGTCTATTTTTCAAAATAGCAATAGGAATATTTGGATAGGAACGGATAAAGGAGTTAATATTTTTGATAGTCAAACAGGGAATGTAAAAGTTATTTCGCCTGATTTTTCTTTTACGAATAAGCAAAAAAACCTTGGAGTTTATTCAATGTTTAAAGATAAAAGTGGACGAGTTTACTTAGGAACAGATGGAGGTGTATTTTATGTAGAAAACGATAAAATGGTCCATATTGATGGTGATGGGAAAAATGAAAGTAGAACATATAGCATAACAGAAGATAATCGTAATCGCTTGTGGTTTGGGACCAAAGATGGTTTAGTTTGTTTAGGAAGGGATAGAAAAACGTTTAATACTTACACAACAGTTGAAGGTCTTCCAAGCGAAGTGATTAGAGCAATTTTTAAGGATAAAGACGGAAATGTTTGGGTAGGAACAGATGGCGAAGGATTGTGCCGAATAATTGATGAAAATGAAGGTATAACATTTAAAACATATCGAAACGATCAAGACAAGCTAAACACTATTAGCAACAATTCTATTTTATCTATTTATCAAGATAAGAATGATTTTTTATGGGTAGGAACGTTTGGAGGAGGTTTAAATAAATTTGATGTAAAAACTGAAAAATTTACATATTACACAGAGAAAGATGGTCTTTCAAACAACGTTGTTTATGGAGTTTTAGAAGGTGAAAATGATGATTTATGGCTCAGTACTAATAAAGGAGTTTCATCATTTAATACAAAAACGAAAAAGTTTAGAAATTTTGATGAGTCGGATGGACTTCAAAGTAATGAGTTTAATACAGGAGCTTATTATAAAGATAAATCAGGGAAAATGTATTTTGGAGGAGTTAACGGCTTTAATTCATTCTATCCTGAGGATATTAGTATTAACACTACCAACGCAAGACCACTAATTACTAAATTCTATTTGTTTAATAAACCGGTGAATGTTAGAGAAAGTAACTTACTTAAGAAAGATATTTCAGAATTAAATGAATTGATTTTGGAGTACGAACAGAATGTTATTTCCTTTGAATTTGCAGGACTACATTATTCATATCCTTTAAAAAATGAGCATCAATATATGCTCGAAAATTTTGATGAAGATTGGGTAAGTGTTGGTAATAATAGAAGAGCAAATTATACAAATTTAGATCCAGGGGAGTATGTTTTTAAGGTTAAAGTTGCAAATAGTGATGGGGTTTGGAGTGATGAAATTGCTCAGATAAAAGTACTTGTTAAGCCGCCTTTTTGGAGAACGCTGTGGTTTATTATTATCGTTTATATTTTACTTCCTTTATTAATGGTTTATGGTATAATTCGTTACAGAATAAATCAGGTTAAAGAGCAAAAAGAATTATTGGAAGTTCAGGTCAAGGAAAGAACCAGAGAGGTAATTAAGCAAAAAGAATTATTAGAGGTTGAAAAAGAGAAAGCAGAAAATTTATTACTTAATATTTTACCATCAGAAACGGCAGAAGAGCTTAAAGCTAAGGGAAAAGCTACTGCCAGAAAGTATAGAATGACTTCTATAATGTTTACGGATTTTAAGAGTTTTACAAAAATTGCTGAAGAGATAAAGCCAGAAGTTTTAGTATCAGAATTAGATAATTATTTCAAGAACTTTGATGAGATAATTGACAAATATGATGTGGAAAAAATTAAAACTATTGGTGATGCATACATGTGTGCTGGAGGTATTCCAATTCGAAATAAAAGTAATCCTATAGATATTGTATTGGCTGGATTGGAAATTCAGCGCTTTATGAAGGTTTACAATAAAGCTAAAGCTGCAGAAGGAGAAAAAGGTTGGGGATTAAGAATCGGAATTCATACAGGATCAGTAATTGCTGGAGTTGTTGGAATAAAAAGGTTCGCTTATGATATTTGGGGAGATAGCGTAAACATTGCAAGTAGAATTGAAGCTGCAAGTGGAGTAGGGAAAGTAAATATATCTGGAGTTACCTATGAATTGGTAAAAGAGTTTTTTACGTGTGAATATAGAGGGGAGATTAAGGCAAAGAATAAAGGGAAGATTGATATGTATTTTGTACATTCTATTAAACCTGAATTATCTGTTAATGGTGAAGGAATTGTTCCAAACGAGTTGTTTCAAAAGTATGTTGATTTACATATTTACAGTAGTATTAATTATAGAAAAGCTGAAAAATATATTGTAAAACGCTTAAAGAAAGAGTTACCAGATAATTTACATTATCATGATTTAAGGCATACAACAGATGTTTGTGCTGCAGTTGAACGATTAGCTTTAATGGAAGGAATTGAAGGTGATGATATCTTCCTATTAAAAACAGCAGCGCTTTATCACGATGCTGGATTTGTTCACCAATATGCTAACAATGAAGATTTAGGAGCAGATTTGGCACAAGAGGTATTGCCTCGTTTTGGATATACACAAGATCAGATTGATGAAATTAGAAAATTGATTTTGGCTACTAAAGTTCCACAACAGCCAAAAACACATTTAGAGCAAATTATTTGCGATGCAGATTTAGATTATTTGGGAGGAGATGAATTTCATCCAATTGCAGATAAGTTAAAACGAGAATTGATGGAAAGAGATATCATTTCTTCGGATAAACAATGGGACGAATTACAAGTGAAGTTTCTAGAAGCACACACTTACTTTACCAAAACAGCAATAGAGTTAAGAAGACCAAATAAGTTAGCAAGAGTAGAAGAAGTAAAGGAGCGATTGAAAACTTATAACTAGGTTATTAGTTCAAAATCCAATTGTTTTTTTACTAAATCAGCCCTTCTTACTTTTATACGAACTTCATCACCCATTCTATATTCTTGTCCGGTATTCTTTCCAACAGCACAATAATTAGGTGCATCAAAAGAGTAATAATCATCTCCTATATCACTTAAACGAACCATACCTTCACACATGTTGTCTGTAATTTGAACATATAATCCCCATTCACTTACTCCAGAAATAACACCATCAAAAACTTCCCCAATTTTATCTTGTAAAAACTCAACTTGTTTATATTTAATAGAAGTTCTTTCTGCTTCCGTTGCAGAAATTTCCATTTGAGAAGAGTGTTTACATTGGCCTTCAACTTCTTGTTGATTAACAGATGAACCACCATCTAAATAGTGTTGTAATAAACGGTGCACAATTACATCAGGATATCTTCTAATAGGAGATGTAAAATGTGAATAGTGTTTAAATGATAATCCGTAATGTCCAACATTGTTGGTAGAATAAACTGCTTTAGCCATTGTTCTAATGGTCAATTGTTCAATCATATCCTCTTCATTACTCCCTTTTACTTTTTGAAGAAGATTATTAATTGAATGAGCAACCTCATCCTCATTCACTTTTAAATCATATCCGAATTTTTTTACAAAATTTGATAATGACAATAATTTCTCTTGGTTGGGTTCATCGTGAATTCTGTAAACAAATGTTTTAGCTTTTTGCCCTTTTGGTGGTTTACCAATAAATTCAGCAACACGTTTATTAGCTAATAACATAAACTCCTCTATCAGTTTGTTAGCATCTTTACTCTCTTTAAAGAAAACACCTAAAGGCTTCCCATTTTCATCTAAATTAAACTTAACCTCTATTCTATCAAAAGCGATAGAACCTTGCTTAAATCTCTCTTTACGAAGCAATTTAGCTAGCTTATCTAACTGTAATATTTCCTCAGATAAATCTCCTGTTTTAGTTTCAATACGTTCTTGAGCTTCTTCGTAAGTAAATCTTCTATCAGAAAAAATTACGGTTCGCCCGAACCAT
Organism: Vicingaceae bacterium; assembly: GCA_029251425.1. GTDB lineage: Bacteria > Bacteroidota > Bacteroidia > Flavobacteriales_E > Vicingaceae. The sequence continues at coordinate 5,792 of JAQXDJ010000164.1, read as the reverse complement.
TCATTTAAAATGTTTGCCTTTTCGTCTAATTCAAAAACAGCAGCAAAACAAAGCTTTGTTTCTTGTGGCCTTAAAGAACATGCTTGGTTCGATAAAACTTCAGGTAACATAGGCACTACTCTATCAACTAAGTAAACAGAAGTGGCTCTTTTGTAAGCTTCATTATCTAAAATAGAACCTGGTTGTATATAATGCGAAACATCAGCAATATGAACTCCAATTTCCCAGTTACCGTTTTCTAATTTTTTGAGAGATATTGCATCATCAAAATCTTTGGCATCTTTTGGGTCAATTGTAAAAGTTGTGGTCGTTCTAAAATCTCGTCTCTTTTTTATTTCTTGAGGAGTAATTTCTAAATCTAAATTGTTCGCTGCCTTTTCTACATGAGGTGGAAACTCGTAAGGTAAACCAAATTCAGCTAAAATGGCATGCATTTCGGTTTCGTGTTCGCCAGGTTTCCCTAAAACTTGTAAGATTCTTCCAAAAGGATTTTTTTTGTCAACCGGCCATTCTGTTATTTGAGCAATAACTTTATCTCCATCTTGTGCATTTTTTAGCTTGTCGTTAGAGATAAAAATATCAACAGGCATTCTTGTATTATCAGTTACTACAAAAGAAAAATTTGCTGATTTTTCGATTACACCAACAAATTCAGTTTGTTTTCTTTCTACAATTTCTACAATTTCTCCTTCAGGTTTTTTACGATTCTTTTTTAAGAAAACATTTACTTTAACAGTATCACCATTTAGAGCGGTATTGGTATTCCTTGCATCAATATAAATATCATCATCACTTCCTTCAACAACAATATATGCCGTTCCTCGAGAAGTCATATCTACTCTTCCTTCAACAAAATTTTCTGAATTGTTTAAACTAAACTTTCCACGTTGTGTTTCGCGTAATTTCCCTTGGTCAACTAGCTCTAAAAGGATAATGGTAATTAGTTTTTTGTTGGCCATATCTTTAAACCCAAAAGCACTACTTAATTGCTTGTAGTTAAAAGATTTAGTAGGATTTTTATCAAAAATAGAAATGATATTTTGTAACAAATCATGTTTGAATGAACCTGATTGTCTTGCGCTTTTATTTTTTTTGTGTCTTGTCATGTTGCTGACTAAAGTAGGAATAAAAAAGTCTCCTAATATTAGGGAGCTTTAAAAGTTCTATTATTCTTTTGTTAACTGTTGTCAGGATTTCAATCCCACGTACTTAATATGTTATACATTTCTTCATGTAATTTAACCATTTCCTCATCAGGGTTATAGTTAGGATGGCCCCAAACAATTTTGTTGATAGAGTTTCTTCCATATCGTATATCTATGTATTTGGTCATGTTTCCAGGATTTTTCATCTCTAAACCTTCTAAACCTAACGCTTCAATTTTTTCTAAGAAATAAATTAAATCAACCTTTTTAAGGTCTTTAAAGTAAACTTCTCTATCATATTTAAAATCGTATTTATGTACTTGCCCGTTTTCGCTTAAAATAAATTCAGAGTAAACACCTGTAAAACCTCCACCTTGTCCAATTGCATATCTTTTACCTTCAGGTAACTGATTTGAAGTGTTTTGTTTTGTTGTTTTACAACTAAATAAGAACAATATTACCGTTAAAGTTAAAAAGAGACCTTTCATATTATGGAATTAGGATGTTGAGTACATCTAAGAAATAAAAGTAAATAAATTCAGTTATATAAATTGTACTAACCCCTAAAATTACGACTATGAACCAATTTAAGAAAACAACTAAGAAGAACGAAAAGAGAAGAGGAATCTATTTTCAAATAGGATTAATTATTGCTGGAGGACTAACTTTGGTCGCTTTTGAGTGGACAAGTCCTGTTTCTTTAGCTGACTATCCAACGAGTTTCCCAACAGAAGAGATTGAAATTGATTTTCCGATAATTATGCCTGAGGTTAAAATTGAAAGACCTGAAATTAAACCGATTGAAGCGCCTAAAAAATCTGATATAATTAAAATTGTAAAAAATACTTTTGAGCCAACCCCTGAACCTACACCAGAGCCAACCCCTGAACCATTTTTTGATCCTGGAGAATTTAAAATCGTAGAAAAAATTGTAGAGCCAAAAGTATTTACAGTTGTAGAAGAAATGCCTGAATTTGAAGGAGGCCTTAAAAGTTTGTATAAATTTTTAGGTGAAAACATTAAATACCCTAGAAGAGAAAAGGATGCTGGAATTCAAGGGGTGGTTCATTTAAAATTTGTTGTTGGTAAAAAAGGAGAGATTAGAGATGTTGAAGTTTTAAGAGGAGTAAATGATGCAATAAATAATGAGGCAATTAGAGTATTAAAAGCAATGCCTAATTGGAAACCTGGCAAACAAAGAGGAAAGAAAGTTAGAGTGAGTTATACACTACCAATTAGGTTTCAATTAAGTTAGTTAGAGTTAATTCCACATAAAAAGCCCATTCTATAATTTAGAATGGGCTTTTTTATAACTTGTTGTTTTATTACTCTACAGTAGTTGTCTTCGTTTGTACTGTTTCGTTTCCATAGTAAATCACTTTACCACTTAATGTTTCATTTGTACTAATATAAGCTGCAACTTGCACAACAGTAGCTCCATCATCTAACCCACTTAATTCATTAGAAGAGAAAGTGCAAGATGTAGCATTACCAGGAATGGTTTTGTTAATTCCTCCAACTAAAAACAATACAGAATCTGCACCCGATACATTATTTACAGAAAGTGTGTATCCGTTTGCTTTCGTTACATTAGCACTACTTGTAATTTCGCTTACTGTAGGGAAACCAATTGTTACGTTTTTAGTAATTGCTGGAAAACCATTTCCACCAGCTACTGACCAGTCAACACTGTTAAATGTAATTCCTAATGGCATTGTTGTTCCGGGAACAAAAACATAAGAATTGTTAGGGTTTAATGTTAAAGCATTACCATTTAATTGTAATGCACCAACATCTACAAAGTTACTGCTCCCATCTAAGAAAATACCTACACCAGTACCAATTGTTGTAGTTATTGTTTGACCTGCAACAGATGTGTTTGATATTGAATTTACTGCCCATAAAGAAGCATCAGCACCAACAAAACTTGGTTGGGCATTGCCTGTTGTATTTCCTGGAGCAGGAGTAGGTGTTGGAGTGGTTGTTGGCGTTGCTGCTGGGGCAGGAGTATCCTCATCTTTTTTACAAGAGAAAAGTGCTGCACCTATAAATAACACGACTAGTAGTTTTTTAGCTTTCATAATTTTTTAGTTTTAAATTTATGAAGCAAAAATATACTGATAGTAGAGAGCTAACAATACGGCATATGGCGTATAATTAATTATAAACTCTTTGTTCTACCACCATCAACAGGAACATTAATCCCGTTAATATAACTAGCAGCTGGTGAAGCTAAAAATGCAACAGCATTGGCAACTTCTTCTGGTTGAGCAATACGCTTCATCGGAACCATGTCAGCCATTCCTTGTTTAATAGCAGCAATTTCACCACCCGTTTTTTCTGCTTTATTTTCAATAATTGCTTTTAAGCGAACCGTATCGGTTGCCCCTGGCAATACATTATTTACAGTTATTCCAAACTCTCCTAATTCGTTAGCTAAGGTTTTTGCCCAACTAGCAACAGCACCTCTAATGGTGTTAGAAACTCCTAATCCATTCAATGGCTGTTTAACTGAAGTAGAAATAATATTTATAATTCTTCCATAACCGCTATTTTTCATTCCGTTTTTAACCGCTTGCATTAAAATGTGGTTACAAACTAAATGGTTAGAAAAAGTATTGGTAAACTCATCTACCTTTGCGTTTTCTATTGGGCCTCCAGCAGGGCCTCCAGTATTATTAATTAAGATGTTAATCTCTATATTATTTGTTTCAAGGTAATTTTCTACAACTAATTTTAATTGAGGAGGAAGAGAAAAATCAGCAACAATATAATTGTGTTTTTGCCCTTTTGAAGTGCTTAGCTCATCACGAACAGCTCTTAATTTTTCTTCGTTTCGAGCTACTAAAATACAGTTGGCGCCTAATAATGCTAATTCTGTTGCAATTGCTTTTCCTATGCCTTGTGTACTTCCGCAAACAATGGCATTTTTTCCTGTTAAATCTAAATTCATAAGTTGTTGTTTTTAGGGAAGTAAAAGTAGCTTATTTTACCAACAACCGAAAACCATTTCCGTGTACATTTATTATTTCTATGGCAGAATCTTCTTTTAAGTGTTTTCTGAGTTTGGCAATAAAAACATCCATACTTCGGGTAGTAAAGTAATTATTGTCTTTCCAAATTTTGATTAATGCGATGTCTCTCGAAACAACCTGATTGATGTTTTCACACAAAAGCTTTAACAGCTCAGCTTCTTTTGGAGATAATTTTTTGAAAGTGGTTTTAGAATTTAACTCTCTTGTTTCAGTATTAAAATTGAACATTCCAAAAGTGTAGATAGTCGTTTCTTTTTGTATTTCAGGGTTCCCGTTTCTGTTTAAAATAGCTTTTAACTTATAAAGCAAAACTTCGGTATCAAATGGTTTAGTGATGTAATCATCAGCACCAATTTGATAACCTTTAAGGATATCTTCTTTTAATTTTTTAGCCGTTAAAAAGATTAAAGGAATAGAAGGGTTAATCTTTTTTATTTCTGTGGCTAAGCTAAACCCATCACGCTTTGGCATCATAACATCAACAATACATAAATCGTAAATGTTATTTTTAAAACTATGAAGACCTTGGTTCCCATCAGTGCAAAGCGTAACAATATAATCGGATAACTCTAAATAATTTTTGAGTACAGATCCGAAATTTTCTTCATCCTCAACTAATAATATAGAATATTGTTTTTTCACGATTGAGGGATATTGATGGTGATGATTGTTCCTTGATCTAATTTACTTTTTAGAGCGATAGAACCTTTATGAGTCTCAACAATTGTTTTAACATAACTCAGTCCTATTCCAAATCCTTTTGTGGTATGTATGTTTCCTTTTTCAACCCTATAAAATTTTTCAAACACTTTCTTTTGAGCCTCATTGTTCATACCAATTCCGTTATCAGAAATTTTAATCTCACAAAATCCATTTACCAGATTAGTATCTATATTAATGACAGGTGAGTTATTATTATACTTTATGGCATTATCAATTAAGTTGCAAATAGCGTTTTGTAGATGCATTTCATCAGCTAGTAATATCAATTTTTGCTCAGAGAGGTTAAGATTCAGTGTAGCATTATGAGCTTCAAGTTGGAGCCTCATTCTCCCTGGAATATTTTGAATGATACTATTCAAATCAATTTTAGTTTGATCAAAATCTAATTCATTTTTCTCTCCAAGAGCAGTAGTTAAAACGCTTTCCACTTGCTTGTTCATTCTTAAATTTTCTTTTCGAATAACATCAGCAAAATGGTTTATCTGTGCTTCGTCTTTAATAACTTTTGGATGCGTAATTGAATCTACCGCAAGAGATATGGTAGAAATAGGCGTTTTAAATTCATGGGTCATGTTGTTAATGAAATCGTTTTTCATTTCAGACAATTTCTTTTGTTTCAACATGTAATGAATTGTACTTGCAAATGTTAGTAAAATGATGAGTGTGAAAATGACTGAGCAAGCCACCATTAACCACATCGATTTTAAAATGTATTGATTTTTACCTGGAAAATTTAAGGCCAATTGTGCGGAATTGTCGAATAGATTATGTTTGAATAAACTTACAGTATAGTTGTCGTCAGAGAGTTTAAAACCTTCAGAAGAAAAAGCTTCAATAACTTTTTCATCATTAATTACAGCGTAAGTAAAAGGAGCAGTAATTCCATTAT
>JAQXDJ010000241.1 GCA_029251425.1 Vicingaceae bacterium | reverse complement strand
GCAATACTTCCTCCAGTAATTTGGGCAGCACCGCTATTAAAGGCTGTTTCAATATCCTTATCGGTTTTAATTCCACCACCAAAATCTACAACTAAATTAGTTTTAGAAGCAATATTTTCTAAAATATTGTAATTGACTATGTGTTTAGATTTTGCTCCATCCAAATCAACTACGTGTAAATACTTTATTCCATTAGCCTCAAATTCTTTAGCAACCTCTAGTGGGTTTTCATTGTATATTTTCTTAGTGTTGTAATCTCCTTTTGATAGCCTGACACATTTACCATCTATTATATCTATTGCTGGTATGATTCTCATAATTCAATAAAGTTTTTTAAAATTTGCTCTCCAATATCAGCTGATTTCTCAGGGTGAAATTGAGTTGCGTAAAAATTATTCTTTTGCATTGCTGCACTAAAAGGTTTTATATAATCACAAACAGCTGTTGTTTGCTCATTAATTTCTGCATAATAACTATGAACGAAGTAAACGTCATTTGTAAATTCTAAGCCTTTAAAAAGTTCTCCTTCAACTTTAGTAAAACTATTCCAACCCATATGAGGAACAATATCTGTATTAGGAAACTTCTTTACTTCAGTATTAAATATCCCCAAACATTCCGTATTTCCTTCTTCAGAAAACTCACACATTAATTGTTGTCCTAAACAAATTCCTAGTATTGGTTTTGTGATGGCTAAGATTGTTTTATCCAATCCTTTTTCTTTTAAGTGTTGCATTGCAGAACTGGCTTCTCCAACTCCAGGTAAAATAACTTTATCAGCAGCTAATATTTCCGTTGCATCATCAGTAATAATACTCTCATAACCCAATCTGGTTAACGCATTTTGCACAGAACTAATGTTCCCAGCATTGTATTTTATTATCGCTATCATAATGTTCCTTTTGTACTTGGTATTGAATAATTATCGGTTTTATTTTTAGCCATTTTAATTGACTTTGCAAAAGCTTTAAATATTGCCTCAATTTTGTGGTGTTCATTATCACCTTCTGCTTTTATGCTTAAATTGCACTTAGCTGTATCTGTAAAAGATTTAAAAAAGTGCATAAACATTTCTGTAGGCATCTCTCCTACCATTTCTCTTTTAAAATCTGCTTCCCAAACCAACCAAGGCCTCCCTCCAAAATCAATTCCGACTTGAGCTAAGCATTCCTCCATTGGTAATAAGAAACCATACCGTTCTATTCCTTTTTTTGAGCCTAAAGCTTTTAAAAATGCTTCTCCCAAAGTAAGTGCTACATCTTCTATTGTGTGATGCTCATCAATTTCTAAATCTCCTTTTACTTCAACCTTTAAATCTATGTTTCCGTGTTTAGAAATCTGTTCTAACATGTGATCGAAAAACCCCAATCCAGTATCGAATGAACCTTTTCCACTCCCATCAAGATTCAATTCAATATTAATATCCGTTTCTTTGGTTTTTCTGGTGATCTTCACTTTTCTTGGTTCGGATTTTAAGACTTGATAAATCTCATTCCAATTACTACTAGAAAGCGTAGCATTTTCATTGTTATCACCAATAAATATGCTTTTACTTTTTAAATTTTGAGCCAATTCTATATCTGTTAACCTATCGCCAATTACATAAGAATTTGCTAAATCATAGTCACCATAAATGTATTTGTTTAACAATCCTGTTCTAGGTTTTCTTGTTGGAGCATTTTCTTCTGGGAAGCTTTTATCAATGAGTATATCACTAAACTCTATTCCTTCATTTTTAAAAGCTTGTAGCATTTTGTTGTGTGTAGGCCAAAAGGTGTCTTCAGGAAAAGAATCGGTACCTAAACCATCTTGGTTGGTCACCATTACTAATTCGTAATCTAATTCATTAACAATTTTTGAGAGGCCCTGAAATACTCCAGGATAAAACTCTAATTTTTCTAAACTGTCTAGTTGATAATCCAATGGTGGCTCAATAACCAATGTTCCATCTCTATCTATAAATAATACTTTTTTCATCTTTAAATTTCTTTAATAGCGTTAATTAATATGTTGTTTTGCTCAGGAGAACCTACTGTAATTCTTAAACAGTTTTTAATTTGAGAAGTTCTATTCCTAATAATTATCCCTTTTGTTTGTAGTGTTGTAAATTCTTTGTCAGAATCCTTAAATTCAACCAATAAAAAATTAGCTTCCGAAGGGTAAACTCTCATTACTGAAGACATTTTTGTTAATTCATCAAAAAGAATAGCCTTTTCTGAATTTAATTGACTGATTTGTTCCAGGACTTTACTTCTGTTCTTTAGCGTTTTTAAACCTTCCGCCTGACTCAATGAGTTTACATTGTATGGTGGCTTAATCTTATTTAAAATTTCAATTATTTGTTTGTTCGCAAAGGCCATTCCTAATCTTAAACCAGCTACTCCATAAGCTTTACTCATAGTCTGTAGTACAACAATATTTGGCTCTTTATCTAATAATGAAATTGCACTCTCTGAATTTGAAAAATCTATATAAGCTTCATCTACCACAACTAACCCTTTAAAACTTGAAGCGATTGCCGCAATTGTTTCTAAAGAATATATATTCCCTGTTGGGTTATTAGGAGAACAAATAAACAACAACCCTTTAGAATCTATTTTTTTAAAGATATCAGAACAGCTTGGTAGATCAAAATCATTTTTCAAGTTGATTTTAACCGTTTCAACGTTATTGATGTTGGCCGAAACCTCATACATACCGTAAGTTGGTGGGAATATATAAGACTTATCAATTCCTGGTTCGCAAAAGGCTCTAAACAATAAATCTATTGCTTCATCACTTCCGTTTCCAATAAAAATCTGATTGAGTTCAAGCATTTTCAACTTTGAAATTTCCTTTTTCAACTCCGATTGATAAGGGTCAGGATAACGATTGATCTCTGTTTCATAAGGGTTTTCATTGGCATCTAACCAAATGTTTGCCTCTCCTTTAAACTCCTCTCTTGCTGAAGAGTACGGGATTAACCTGAAGATATTCTTTCGGGTTATATTTTCTATGTTAAACATTTTTTAAATCTTTTAATC
>JAQXDJ010000236.1 GCA_029251425.1 Vicingaceae bacterium | reverse complement strand
TAGTATTACTATTATATTTGTAAGCAAATAAATTAATTGTGGAAAGATTATTATCAAAAATATCAATACAAGTAAATAGTAGTATTTATATTAAAGACCCAGAGACAAGTGATTTAGGTAAAAAAATTATTACTGTTGGGATTGATATGTTAGATGAATTAGGTTATGAAAATTTCACTTTTCGTAAACTAGCAAAAGCTATAAAATCTACAGAAGCTTCAATTTACAGATACTTTGAAAGTAAACATAAATTATTGTTGTACCTTACCTCATGGTATTGGAGTTGGACAGAGTATAAGCTAGTATTCAGACTTACAAATATTGAATCTGCAGAAGAGCGATTAGAAAAATCAATACTTCTTTTAACAGAAGAAGTTAAAGAAGATGGAAATTTTTCTCATATCAATGAAGTTAAATTAAACAAGATTGTTATTGCAGAGTCTTCAAAAGTATATTTATGTAAGGATGTTGATGCTGAAAATAAAGAAGGTGTATTTTCTGGGTATAAACAAATTGTTCAACGAGTTAGCGATATTATCTTAGAAATAAATCCTGCATATAAATATCCTCACATGCTAGTTTCTACTGTTGTAGAAGGAGGTCATCATCAACGATTTTTCTCAGAACATTTACCAAAATTAACAGATAAAGTAAAGGGTGAAGATGCAATAACATGCTTTTATCGTCATCTTACATTTAGGGCTATTGAAAATAAATAATATTTAATATTAACAGAATCTATTAAAGGTTTAAATAAATGAAATATGAGTACAAATAAAACAGGATTTTTTTCAAATCTAAAGAGTGATTTACCCGCAAGTTTAGTTGTTTTCTTAGTTGCAATGCCACTTTGTTTAGGTATTGCTTTAGCTTCTGGAGCACCATTATTTTCAGGACTTATTGCCGGTATTATAGGAGGGACAGTAGTAGCTTTAATGAGTGGATCGCCATTAGGTGTTAGTGGTCCTGCTGCAGGTTTAGCTGCAATAGTTATTACTGCCATTCCAGAGTTAGGTGGCTTTGAAATATTTTTACTTGCTGTTGTTGTAGGAGGTGTTATTCAATTAATTTTAGGACTTGTAAAAGCTGGAATTATTGGTTATTACTTTCCTTCTTCAGTAATTAAAGGGATGTTATCAGCAATAGGTATTATTATTATTTTAAAACAAATACCACATGCATTTGGTTATGATAAAGACCCAGAAGGGGATTTAGCTTTTGTCCAAGCAGATGGACAAAACACTTTTAGTGAGCTATTTAATATGGTTGATTTTATTAGTCCTGGAGCAGTTTTAATTGCTGTGTTATCATTAGGTATTCTCGTACTTTGGGATAGACCTTTTATGAAAAAGATTGGCATATTTAATATTATCCAAGGTCCTCTAGTAGTTGTTGTTTTAGGTATTGTTTTAAATTTAATTTTAGAAGGTACAGCGCTTATGATTAGTAAAGATCACCTAGTAAAAATACCGGTAGCTGACTCTTTTGATGGGTTTTTAGGCCAATTTACAACGCCTGATTTTTCACAGTGGAATAACCCTAAAGTATATATTATTGGAGCAACAATGGCAATAGTAGCTAGTTTAGAAACATTACTTTGCGTTGAAGCAACAGATAAACTAGATCCCGAAAAAAGGATAACACCTACAAATCGAGAACTTTTAGCTCAAGGAACAGGTAATATAATTTCTGGTTTAATAGGTGGGTTACCTATTACACAAGTAATTGTAAGAAGTTCTGCAAATATTCAATCAGGAGGAAAAACTAAAGCTTCAGCATTTTTCCATGGAATTCTATTATTAGTTTCGGTAGTTACAATACCAACATTATTAAATTTAATTCCTTTAGCTAGTTTAGCTGCAATCCTTTTTGTTGTTGGATTTAAGCTAGCTAAGCCTTCTGTTTTTAAACAAATGTTTAAAATGGGAACAGCACAATTTGTTCCGTTTATTGTTACAATAATAGGAATAGTATTTACTGATTTATTGATGGGTATTGGATTAGGATTAGCAGTTGCAATTTTTTATATCCTTTATAATAACTTTAAGACTCCTTATCATTTTGATCCAGATGGGTACAAAAAAGGTGAACCTGTTTTAATTGAACTTGCCGAAGAGGTTAGTTTTTTAAATAAAGGAAGTATTATGCAAACATTAAATCATTTACATGATGGTTGTACAGTAACTTTAGATGGAAAGAAAACAAAATATATACATCCAGATATACTAGAGATTATAGCTGATTTTAAGCAAAATGCTTTAAGTAGAAATATTACTGTAAATACTATTGGTATCGGTGATGATACAGAAGTGAACCCATATAAACAATTTAAAAAAGCAGTAGTTGAAACTACAGCTTAGTATAAAATATAAAATAAGATATTATGAATAATGAATTAATTCAAAGGTTAAAAGACGGAAATGAAAGATTTTTAGACCGTAAAATGAATGACTATAACTATCCTGAACAAGTAAAAGCTACAGCTGGAGGTCAAAAACCTTTTGCTGCAGTATTAGGTTGTATAGATTCTAGAGTTCCTGCAGAAGTTGTTTTCGACCAAGGAATTGGAGATATTTTTAATGTTAGAATTGCAGGAAATTTTGTAAATGATGATATTTTAGGGAGTTTAGAGTTTGCTTGTAAAGTAGCAGGTTCTAAAGTAGTTGTTGTTTTAGGCCATACTTCATGTGGTGCTGTAAAAGGCGCTTGTGATAATGTTGAATTAGGAAAATTAACAGGCATGTTAGATAATATTAAACCTGCAATTAAAAGTGTTGAAGCAGGTTTTTCAGAAAAATCATCTAAAAATGCGGAATATGTTCAGGCAGTATCTGATGCTAATGTTCTATTAACTATTAAGGCGATTAAAGATAGAAGTGAGGTATTAAGCGAAATGATTGATAATAATGAAATTGCTGTTGTAGGTGCAATGTACGATGT
>JAQXDJ010000122.1 GCA_029251425.1 Vicingaceae bacterium | reverse complement strand
AACTTTTAATTATCAAAAATAGAATTAACAGACATTGAAAACACATCAGAAATTAATGATGTGTTCCAAGGAAGGGGGTATAATTTGAAATTCATAACCGAACATTTTAAAAAAACATTAGTTCTTGCAACTGAAGTAAAAAAAGTCTATTGTAACGAATTAACAGGAGACGACTATCCTAAAATAATTAAAAGTTTACAACAACAATTAAAAAAAGCCATACTAAATAACGCCAATTATTTTAACCAGAAAAATTCAAATTGGGAATTCAAATCTAAATCTAAATTACTAGGAAGAACAAAAGATTCAGACATTCTTAATGTTGATAAAGGATTATATAAATTATTAAAGAATTTTGAACTCTTAGCTTCTGTAAATCCTATTAATAATTCAAGAGAAAAAAAACGATTCTTTAAATCTAAGTTTACTGAACCTCCTATTTTCAAATATAGTCCTATTCGAATTAATCCGTTTGAACTTAAACAAAAAATGAGTAATTTGAAGGTTCAAAACATTTCAGATGTCTCTATACGTCACTTATATGAATCAGTAATTAATAGTTATTACGATAAGATAGACCTTCTTTCAACGTTGGATACCCCTAAGTTTTTGTACAATTCCTTGAGGTATTTTGGCAGGCCATCTAAGACGGACATTCAATACGCTCACTATTTCCTTCATTTACCGGAAATTGATGGAGAACCAAAGCGATCTCCAAGTCTTGGTGTAGAAGAAGCAATGGTTTCTTTTCAAGCTGGATTAGAATCGTATGGATTAAAAAGTAAAATAGAAAAAAGTAAAAGGGTAATCGCTCAGGTGATGGTACTTAATGCAAAAAAAACTATTTTATTTAGGCCTGACGCAAAATTTACACGATCCCAAATAAATGCATTGGTGGAACATGAAATCGGAGTTCACATGGTAACTACTACCAACTCGAATCAACATGACCTTAATGTTTTTAATCTAGGCTTACCTGTTAACACCGAAACCCAAGAAGGTTTAGCAATATTATCGGAATACTTAAGTGGAAACATAACCATGAAAAGATTAAAAAAACTAGCATTTAGAGTAATAATTGTTGATATGATGTGTAATGGAGCCAATTTTATAGAATGCTTCAATTTCATGACTAACGATCATAACATTGATCAAGATGATGCTTTTAGTTTAGTAACTAGAATATTTAGAGGTGGTGGTTTTACAAAGGACTATTTGTATTTAAGTGGGTTTGTTAAAATATTAAAATTTTGGCAAAACAATAATGACCTAACCCCTTTATTGGTCGGTAAAACATCTCTTGGCTTCTATAATACTATTGATGAAATGATTCAACGAGAAATGATTCAACAACCAACATTTATAACCAAAAGCTTTATTAAACCGCAAGAAATGAAAAATAATGACATCTATGAATACATATTAAGTGGTTTAAAATGACAATAGATAATGTGAATAAATCTAAATTCAAAAAAAATGAAAAACATCCAACACAAAGAAGAAAGAATCCCTT
>JAQXDJ010000118.1 GCA_029251425.1 Vicingaceae bacterium | reverse complement strand
TCTTGGTTATCTTGGTTTGTAATTGTAATATAATACAAAGCAGTTTTACTACTCTTATTCATCTCTTTACTAGTAGCAGTAAGCACATCACCACTTGTTACTTTCTTAGTGTGTGAAATGGAAGTTTCAATAGAAACAGCTTGTATGCCATCCGCATTTGCAGCAAAAGCCAAACAGCTATCCGCTAGGGAATAAGTAATTCCACCATGCGCAATATTAAAGCCATTAGTCATTTCATCTCTTATAGTCATTTTCAACTTACAAAAACCAGCAGTAATCTCCAAAACCTCAATGCCTAGCCATTGGCTAAAGGCATCTCCACTCATCATTTTATCTACTACTTTTTTTGCTAAATCCATTTTAGTAAAATGTTTTGTTTGCAGCAACCATTCGTTTTAATAATGGGGAAGGTCTGTATCTGTCTTCACCATATTCTGTTTGTAAATCTTCCAGTTGTTTTAAAACATTTGCTAAACCAATTTCATCTGCCCAGGCCAATAATCCTTTCGGATAATTCACTCCTTTAGTCATTGCTAAATCAATATCTTCTCTTGTGGCAATATTTAAGAACAAAGCATCAGCTGCTTCATTAATTAGCATTACAACTATTCTGTTTACAATCTCTGCACCTAACTCCTCATCTTTATTTGGTTCTGGTTTTTCAGCACCTTCTGAATAATCAAAAAATCCTCTTCCATTTTTTCTTCCGAACCAACCAGCTTCTTTATGCCTTTTTTGAGTGAAAGATGGTCTATACCTTGGGTCATAATAAAAAGCTCCAAATACAGTTTCTGTAACCGTATAATTAACATCATTTCCAATATAATCCATTAAGGTAAATGGCCCCATTCTAAAACCTCCCAACTCCGTCATTGCCCAATCAATTGTAGCAAAATCAGCTATTCCTTCTTCATAGATTTTAAGCGCCTCACCGTAAAACGGACGAGCAACTCTATTTACAATAAACCCTGGCGTATCTTTAGTTAAAACAGTAACTTTTTTCCAAGAATCAATTAATGTTCTAGCTGTATTTTTAGTTTCCTCAGCCGTTTGAACAGCAGGAATAATTTCTACTAAAGGCATTAATGGTGCCGGATTAAAAAAGTGAATTCCTATTACTCTATCCGATTTTTCACAAGCTGAAGCTATTGAAGCTATTGACAATGAAGATGTGTTACTTGCTAAAATACAATCATCATTTACATTTTTTTCTAATTGAGTAAATACTTGTTGTTTTACCTCTAATTTTTCAATAATTGCCTCTATCACAATACCACAATCACTAAAATCATTTACATTATTAGAGAATTTAATTCTCCCAATAATTGATTTTGAAATAGCTTCATTAATCTTTTCTTTTTCAACTAGTCGAGCTAGTATTTTTTTCAAACTAGCTTCAGCTTTTGCTAAAGCATCATCATTTAAATCTACTAATACTACTTGATGTTCTTGTGTTGAAGCAATTTGTGCAATCCCAGACCCCATAGATCCAGCTCCTAAAACACCTACTATTGTTTGTTTATTCATCTATCTATTCTCCTTTAAATTCTGGTTTTCTTTTTCCTAAGAAAGCATTTACACCTTCTTTGTAATCATAAGATTCTCCTGCTTCAGTCTGAACTTCTTTTTCTCTATTTAGCTGAGTGGTTAAATCATTAGAGTAAGACTCGTTTAATAAACGCTTAGTTAATCCAATACCTTTGGTTGGCATCTTTGCTAATTTCTGAGCAAAACCTAAAGCAACCTCTTGCAAATCTTCATCAGCAACAGTTTTATAAATCATCCCCATTTGAGCAGCTTCTTCAGCCATTACCTTATCTCCTAAAAACATTAGCGCTGCAGACCTTTGCATCCCGATTAATCGAGGCAAGTAAAAAGTTCCACCACTATCTGGGATTAAACCGATTTTACTAAATGCCTGAATAAATGCTACTGAACTTCCTGCAATTGTTATATCACAAGCTAGCGCTATATTAGCTCCAGCACCAGCAGCAACTCCATTCACACCACAGACAATTGGCTTTTCAATTTTTCTTAAACGAGTTACAATTGGATTATAATGTTCTTCAACAATTTTATCTAGAGCAGTTTGCTCTGGATCAATAGCTTCAGCCAAATCTTGACCTGCACAAAAGGCCTTACCTGTCCCTGTAATGTAAATTGATCTGACCTCCTTATTAGATTCACACTCATCCAGACGTGCATGTAGATCAAACGCCATTTGTCTTACAAAACTATTAAATTTATCTGGACGGTTTAACGTAATAATTCCTACTCCGTTTTCTATTTTAAAATAAATATTACTCATTTACATTCTGTTTAATTTCCACTTAGAAATAGTATTTTCTTGCTCTACAACAACTTTATTAGCTGCTCCTTCTACGTATAATCTTGCTGCAAAAAGTGCCGCAATTTTTTCTCCTTTAGGATCTGAGCTTTGTAATTTTTCTGGTGTAAAATGCTTAGCTACAAAATGTGTATCAAACTCACCACTAACAAATGCTTCATGCTTTAATGCGAACTTACAAAATGACAAAGTTGTTTCCACACCACTAATTTGATAATCATCAATTGCTCTAATCATTCTTTGTCTTGCCTCCTCTCTATCTTTTCCATGAGTAACCAATTTAGAAATCATTGGATCGTAATAAATTGGAATATCCATACCCTCTTCAAACCCATCATCAACTCTAACCCCCATTCCTTCAGGACGAACATAAGTATTTAATGTCCCAATATCTGGTAAAAAATTATTCATAGGATCTTCAGCATAAACTCTTACCTCAAAAGAATGCCCGTTAATTTGCATCTCATCTTGCGTAAAGCTTAATTTTTCTCCTCGGGCAATATTTATTTGTTCTTTCACTAAGTCAATACCCGAAATCATTTCTGTTACTGGGTGCTCAACTTGTAAACGTGTATTCATTTCTAAGAAATAAAAATCTTTATTATTTTCTAATAAAAATTCAACTGTACCTGCACCAACATAATCACACGAACGTGCAACATCAACAGCACATTCTCCCATAGCTTTTCTAATTTCAGGAGTTAAAACAGCTGATGGAGCTTCTTCAATTACTTTTTGATGTCTTCTTTGAATTGAACATTCACGCTCAAATAAATAAACAATATTTCCGTGTGAATCTGCAATTATTTGAATTTCAATATGACGAGGTGAACCAACATACTTCTCAATAAAAACAGCTCCGTTTCCAAAAGAATTTACAGCTTCACTTACCGCTCTATCCATTTGCTCTTCAAATTCATCCGCATTTTCAACAACACGCATTCCTTTACCACCGCCACCTGCTGCAGCTTTAATTAAAATTGGAAATCCAATTCCTTTTGCAATCTCTTTGGCTGCAGGAATATCTTCAATGGCCTCATCCGTACCCGGAACCATTGGGATATTATAACTCTTTACGGTGTCTTTAGCTTTTAACTTATCTCCCATTAATTCCATTGCCTCGGGCGATGGTCCAATAAAAGTAATTCCAGCTTGTGTAATTTTTCTGGTAGCATCAGCATTTTCAGATAAAAACCCATACCCTGGATGAATTCCATCAACATTTAAATCTTTACAAACCTGAATTATTTTATCTACTTGTAAATAAGATTCACTTGATGGTGGAGGTCCTACACAAACTGCTTCATCAGCATATTTAACGAATGGAGCATTACGATCTGCCTCTGAAAAGATAGCAACCGTTTTAATTCCCATTTCTCGAGCTGTACGCATAACACGTAGAGCAATCTCTCCTCTATTAGCTATTAAAATTTTATCCATTTTCCGCTTTAAAAAATTAAAGGGTTAAAGGTAAGAAATGTGTTGGATTATTCAGCTTGGTTCATAAAATTTCCGAAAACTGATTTTCCAAAATTATAATTAATTGAAAGTCCGACATAAGGAGCCGAGCCTATAGATTCTGAAGTTTTGCTACTCCAAGAATAAAAGCGTTGAAAACTAGAATATCCTGCCTCTACCTTAAATTTAAAGTGTTTTGAAAATTTAGCATTTAAAGCCAAATATGTTTTTAACTGCCTAACATTTACAGTTTGGTCAGTATTACTATAAGCTGATCCAGCTCTATAAACGGTATTAATCCCATTATAATGTGCCACAGCATCTAAACTTAATTTCTTACTAAATCTATAGTTCAATTTAACATGAACTGGCAATATAATTTCGGTCCTTAACTTAGGTGCTAGTTTTGTTTTAAACCCTAATAAAGGGAAAGGTATTAGTTGCCCTTGGTGGTAAAGTAAACCTCCTCCAAAAATGTAAAAGGTTCTCAGGTTTTTAGTTTTAATATTTGCCAAATACCCTCTAAAATTTGGAGTAAAGTTATCTGCAAGAGTTGTACTATTTTCTGTTGCGTAAACATTTGCTGAATACAACCAAATTCCTTTTTTAAGACTTGCAGTAATAGCCGTAAACCCAAAACCTCCTTTGTATAAGTTTTCAAATTGATTATTGTCCGTAACATTTGGTTGGATTACACTAAAATTGTAATTCAAAAAAAACTGACTTGCTTTTGCATCCAACTTCTTAAAACTGAAATTTTTTAAATCTAAACCTTTTACACCAACCTTTGTTTTTAATGGCTGACTAAATTGAAAATTGTATTTTGAGAATTGAAAATCTAAAGAATCATTAAATGTTGCAGGAGCCCCATATTCAGAACCCAAAGTAACGCCAGGATTAAATAAAAAATCGAGATTAAATGATTGTCCAAATGTTGAAGAAATTAATCCTATGAAAAGAACAACTGTTGTAAAAAAGTATTTTATCATAAACAACTATCTAAATTTATTTGTTCTTTCCTTTAGCAGCTTTCTCTTCATTAAAAAAACTATATAAAATTGAGTTACCAAAGTTATAATTAAACGATAGATTAAAATAGAAACTAGATGATATATCTTGAGAAAACTCATCAGACATTGTTCTTATTTTTTGAAAAGACGCATGTCCAAACTCAACCTTTATTTTATAATGTTTACTCAATACAGTCCCTATTCCTATATGATTCTTAAGCTGTCTGAGATTTATTGTTCGGTCGTTCCCAATAAAATTAGATCCTTCACGATAAACAGGTTGAAAACCATTTAATGCACTCCCTAACTCAAACTCAACCTTATCTGCTAAGTTATATTTGAGTTTTGCATGAACAGGTGCAATAATTTCAGCTGTTAATTGAGATGATAATTTTGTCCAAAAGCCCAAAACAGGTATCACAAAAAACCTACCCTGATTAACACCAATTGCAGGTCCAAGAAAGGGAATGAAATTTAAATTTTTAACATGCGCATAAACTGAATAAGCTCTAAAGTTTGGCGTAAAACTATTTTGAAAAGATTCCTCACTTTCTGTTGCAGAAACATTAACACTATGCAACCAAGCTCCCCTTCTTCTGCTTAGCGTTAAATAAACCAATTCTAGCTCTCCATTATAAATCGTTTCAAAATAGTTTTGAGTTGAAACTGATGGTTTTGCAAAACTAAATTTCGAGATTAAAAACAGCTGATTCGCTTTAGCATCTTTAGCATCTCTATCGAATTTTTCTAAATCAACCTCTTTTGTTCTTAACACTTTTACAAATTGAACTTTATGTTTATTCAATTGAAAATTAGTAGAATCATTTACTGATGAGGGAGATAAAAGCTCTACACCTCCTGTTGCTCCAGAATTAAATATTCTTTTAACATTAAATGATTGAGCAAAACATTTGGCTGCTATCCCAAACATTAGAATCGTTAATATAAAAAACACTTTTTTCATCTTGTAATAGGGTAAATTTACAATTATTCTTTTCGTAGTTTTATTAAAGAATATTTAAACCAAAAAATATGCCTAAAAGACATGTGCAATTTAGCTTTCTTGCAGAACCTACCGATGTAAATTTTGGAGGAAAAGTACATGGTGGAGCGGCTATGAAATGGATTGACCAAGTATCTTATGCCTGTGCTTCTGCATGGAGTGGAGAATATTCTATTACTGTTTATGTTGGTGGAATTCGATTTTTAGCCCCCATAAAAATTGGAGACTTGGTAGAACTTGAAGCTAAAGTCATTTATACTGGAACATCTAGCATGCACATTGCTGTTGATGTTTATGCTAAAAAAATAAAGACAGACGAAAGAACAAAAACTACACATTGTATTATTGTTTTTGTTGCTGTAGATCAAGATAATAAACCTTTGAAAGTACCTAAGTGGGTTCCCGAAACTAAAGAAGATATTGTTTTAGAAAAATACGCCATTAATTTAATGAAACGCAGGAAAGAAATAGATGAGACAATGAAGCCTTATATTGAAAATTAATAAAATTGAACAACACCCTTATCTATATAGGAAATTTATCTAATTTTGAGCTTTGATGAAATTTGCTTATCCAGAATTCTTATATGCATTATTCGCAATTGCGATCCCCATCATTATTCATTTATTTAATTTCCGAAAGTTTAAGAAAATCTACTTTTCTAATGTAGAATTTTTAAAAGAAGTACAACAAGAGACGCAATCAAAATCGAAACTTAAACATCTCTTAATTTTACTAAGTAGAATTTTAGCTATTGCCTTTTTAGTTCTTGCCTTTGCTCAACCTTTCATTCCTGTGTCGGAAAATGATTTAAGCAACCAAAACAATACTGTTGCCATTTACATTGACAACTCTTTTAGTATGGAAAGTGTTGGCGAAAACGGTTCACTATTAAACGAGGCTAAAAACAAAGCCATTGAAGTTGTTAACTCTTATAAAGCTACTGACAAATTTATTTTAGTTAGCAATAACTTCAATGCTGGGGACCAACGATTATTAAGTAATGAAGAAGTAATTGATAAAATTGAGAATATATCTATTTCATCTTCTTCTAGAAATTTTTCTACTATTTACTCTAGAAACAGAGACGCCCTTAACACTTCAACTGACAACAAAGCGTTTTACATCCTTTCTGACTTTCAAAAATCAACTTCAGACCTTAATTTAATTAAAGCTGATACGCTTATTGAAACTTATTTAGTTCCTATTAAATCTTCTCAGGCTAGCAACTTATACATTGACAGTTGCTGGTTTAACTCTCCTACTCATTTAATTAACCAAAATGAAGAATTAAGCATTCGTATTAAAAATAATTCAGAAAACAATTTAGAACATATTCCTCTCAAACTTTCCATCAACAATCAAAATGTAGTTCCAACTAGCTTTAACATTAATGCAAATGATGAAACCATCATCACTTTAAATTATCGAAATAAAACCAATGGAATTCAGCATGGAAAAGTTGAATTAAGAGATAACCCTATTGTTACCGATGACATTTTTTACTTTTCTTATAGCATTTCTGAGAACATTAACATTTTAGGTGTTGGAGTAGAAAAAAATGAAACATCGCTAAACTCTATTTTCAATACTGACAGTATTTTCTCATTCAACAATTTCAACGTTTCAAAACTCGACTATTCACTAATTAAGAAAAGTAATTTAGTAATCTTGCATCATCTTCCATTTGTAAATTCAGGACTTTCAAACAGTTTAAAAGCTTTTGTTGATGATGGTGGAAACTTACTTGTTTTCCCTTCAAAAGAAATTGATTTTGATAACTACAGAGAATTTTTAAGCTTATTAAATGTAAATTACTACTCTAAAGTTGATACCTCAAAAAACAAAGTACGAGAGATTAATTTAAGTCATCCAGTATTTAATAATGTGTTTGAAAGCAAACCAAAAGGAAATCTTAATCTCCCTATCGTTTCCTCACACTATACAATATCTAAAGGAAATACTGATTTTAAAAATGATATTTTAACACTAAAAAATGGCGACCCATTTTTAACAGAATACCAAGTTGGAAAAGGTAAAATTTACTTAAGTGCTGTTTCTTTAAACAAGGAAAATAGCAACTTTACCAATCATGCTTTATTTGTCCCAACACTATACAACATTGCTCTTTTAAGTCAAAAAAACTATCCATTATTTCATGTTATTGGCGATAATTATTCTATTGATATAAACAGAAGTGAAAAAGATAATATTTATCACATTAAAAATAAAACACTAGATATTATTCCTCGTGTTAGAAACAACAATAACAGTACTACTATTTTTGTCAACTCTGGAATTGAAACGGCAGACAATTATTTACTAGAAAATAACAACACTCAACATGGATTAGCATACAATTACAACAGATCAGAATCAGAATTAAGCTATTTATCTGAAAATGAAATCAATGAATTTATTAGCACTAATACTATAAATGCTCAATACATTGATTTAGGAAACGGAACAATTCAAACAGCTTTAAACGACCTAAACATTGGAAAAAAATATTGGAAATATTGTATTATTTTAGCCTTACTTTTTTTAGCGATTGAAATCGTTTTAATAAAAATCTTCAAACAATGAATGCCTTAATTAAATCTGCAAAAATTATAGACAGTAACTCTAAGTTTAATGGAGAAACTGTTGATATTCTTATTGAAAAAGGAATTATCTCAAAAATTGGCAAGTCCTTAAAAAATCGAAACAAAATAAAAGAATACAATTTTAAAGGACTTCATGCTTCACCAGGTTGGTTTGATATGAGAGCCAACTTTTGCGATCCAGGACATGAGTATAAAGAAGATTTAAATTCAGGATTAAAGGCTGCTGTCAAAGGCGGTTTTACAGGAGTTATGGTAATGCCAGATACAGAACCATCAAACTCGAGCAAAAGTGGAATAGAATACATTATTAATAAAACAAAAGGAAATATTGTTGATGCACTCCCTGCAGGAAGCCTCTCACACAATTGTGAAGGAAATGAAATTGCTGAAATGTATGACATGTTTTCGGCAGGAGCAGTAGCTTTTACCGACAACAAAAGAAGTGTAAAAAGCTCAAGCCTACTAAACAGGGCTTTACTTTATAGTCAGTCGTTTAACGGGTTAATTATTGATTTTCCTAACGACAAAGAACTGAGTACAGGAGGAAAAATAAATGAAGGAGTTGTAAGTACCGAATTAGGTTTAAAAGGAATTCCAACCTTAGCAGAAGAACTAATGGTAAACAGAGACATTTACCTAGCGGAGTACTGTAATTCAAAAATACACCTTTCTAATATTAGCACTAAAAAATCGGTAGAACTCATTAAAGCTGCAAAGAAAAAAGGATTACAAATTACTGCAGATGTTAATTCTTACCACTTATTGCTGGATGAAACTGAACTACTACATTTTGATAGCAATTGTAAAGTAACACCTCCTCTTAGAACTAAAGAAGATATTAAAGCTTTGATTAAAGGAGTTAATGATGGAACAATCGATGTTATTTGTTCTGATCACACTCCAGAAGATATTGAAACAAAACAATGTGAGTTTGATAATGCTGCTTTTGGGATGATTAATTTACAAACTTCTTATGCTGCCGCCAACTCAACTGGAAAAATTACAACGGAAACGCTTGTTGAAAAAATGACGAGCCTTCCACGTTCAATTTTAGGATTAGAGAACCCAACAATTAACGAAGGCTCAAAGGCAAACATAACTTTATTTAATCCTAATAAAAAATGGAATTTAACTAAAGAAGCCATTGTTTCTAAAGCTAAAAACACTCCTTTTATTGATAAAGAACTAACTGGAAAAGTTTATGGAATTGTAAATAATAATAAAATAGAGATTGAGTAAATCACCCTCCGTAAGAAGAAAGTGTCATTGTAATATCATAGCCTAAACTACGCTCAAACTCTCCTGTAGCAGTGTTATATTCCTTGGTTAAATCAACACTTTTTTTATACACCAAACCTATTCCTTTCGCGTATTTTTCTGTAAACGTTTTTTCTTCAATTAAATTAATTTCTTCAAACTGAAGCACTGTTAATACACTACTCAAAGCATTACCTCCAATTGTTTCAGCTTGATCTACCGCAGTATAATCGTATTCTTCACTTTCATTATTATTTAGAGAATTTCCATTCCAAGTATCATTTTTATTAATAGGAAAAATCAATTTTACAAAACGTACATTTTCTTCAACTTTCTGAAAATTAGTTGTGGTAAGCTTACTTTGCCATACATCTATCAAAACCCAACCTGTGGTATCGCTTTCTTTTCGGTAACGAATAATCTTAAAAGCTTCATCTCCTTCTAAATCTGTAAATTCTGAATCAACTACTTCTTTAATTTGATAAAATGAGCTATCTATCATTCCATTAAAATCATCATAAAAGAAAGAATCTACATCATACACAACATACTTACCAACTTCTAAAGCAGCATAATCGTGTCCTAAATAAGGTTCAACATAATCTTCTTCTTTTTTCTTAGAACAAGAAACAAGAATAATTGTTGCAATTAATATAAGCCCTATTGCTTTTTTCATAGGTTATTAATACGAAACGTAATTTAAATGGTTGCTAATTATCAATAAAGCCTCCACCTATTAAATCATTTCCATCATAAAATACAGCCGACTGACCAGGAGCTACCCCTTGAACTTCTGAGTAAAATGAAATTTTCAATCTTCCATCTTCCTCTATCCCAATGGTACTTTCAGCACCCTTATCTTTATATCTAATTTTCGACAAGGCTTCCATTTCATTAGGAAGTGAAGCAAACTTCATCAAATTTAAATCTCTCACAAACACCTCTGTTCTATTCAAATCTTCTTTAGTTCCTAAAACAACAATGTTAGATTCGGGTAAAATTTTAATCACATATCTTGGGTCTCCAAAAGCTACTACTAGCCCTTTTCTTTGTCCGATAGTATAAAAAGGATAACCTTTATGTTTCCCTATAACAGTACCTTCCATATCAACAAAATCACCTCCATCAACTCTTTCTTCCAAACCTTCTACTCTTCGTTTTAAGAAACCTCTATAATCGTTATCTGGAACAAAACAAATTTCAAAACTTTCTCCTTTTTTAGAAAGCTCTTCATAACCTCTATCAGCAGCCATTTTACGAATAGCTGGTTTAGAAAATCCCCCTAATGGGAATAACGTTCGTGCTAAAGCTTTTTGAGACAAACCCCAAAGCACATAAGATTGATCTTTGTTTTCATCTAAGCCTTTAGAAATAACATATCGTTCGTTTTCCTGCCTAACCTGAGCATAATGTCCAGTAGCAATAAACTCACATCCTAGCTGATCTGCTCTTCTTAATAGTGCATCCCACTTAATGTGTGTATTACATAAAACACAAGGATTTGGAGTTCTTCCAGCAATGTATTCATCTACAAAATTATCAATAATAGCATCGCCAAATTCTTCTCTAATATCTAAAATAATATGATGAAAACCCATCTCAACCGCTAAAGATCTAGCATCATTAATATCATCTAAACTACAACAACCTGTAGTTTTTCTAGTTCCACCAGAAGACGCGTAATCCCATGTTTTCATGGTCAAACCTATTACTTCATATCCTTCATCATGCAATAGCATAGCTGCAACTGAACTATCTATTCCGCCACTCATGGCAACTAAAACTTTTCCTTTTTTACTCATATCGTTGATTACCCTCTTGCATTTGTTGCATAATTATATCAGGATTCAAAAAATCTTCTGAAATCGGTTTCAAGAGTTTTTTTTCAAAATCATCATCCTTATTTTCATCAATTCTTTTTCCTTTGTCGTATTCTTCTTTCTTCATTATCGTATTTCCATCCTCTTCAAAATATAACCAAACACCATTTCGTGTTCCTTTATAATAAAAACCCCTAATACTTCTTTTACCATTAGATTTATAATACATTGCCTTACCTTCTAAACCTCCATTTTCATAAGTAGCTTCCATTTTTTTCTTGCCATTTTCAAAATAAGTAATCCACTTACCATTTTCAAAGTCATTAAAAAAGGCTTTTTCCTCAGCAATTTGTCCATTAGGGTAATAAGCATAAGAAACTCTATTTTTTAAACCATTGATGTAAAACTCAGATGATTTTTTTAACCCATCTAAATCATAAAAATTCCAAGTACTGTCTCTTTTTTGATTAATGTATTTACCCAATGCTTTTACCTCTCCAGTTTTATAAAAAGCAATAAAATAGCTGGCACCATTTCCTTTATGATCTACTTTAGATTGAATATTTCCTGAATCGTAATAGTACTTAAACTCACCTACTGGTTTGTCATTTTTAAAATTACCAACATAACGTAACATACCATTTTTATGGTATTTTTTCCATTCACCTTGCTTCTGGTTTTTAGCATCCGTTTTATTCTCTTCTTGAGAGAAAACAACTAAGCCAGATAGCATTAATACAATTAAAAATATATTCTTCATAATAGACAACAAAATTAGTAAATAACTTAACGAGTTTAGCAATTATTATACCTAAGCTATTAAATTGATTATTAAACGAATAGAAGCATTCTTTTATTTTACCAAAGTACTAATCGAGTAAAATGAATGACTAAACGATTATACTTAAATTCAAGTCTAATAATTGTTGTAAAATCCATAAAATTTAGTTTCTTTTGTCAACCTTAAAAATAATTACATAAAACAACCTATGAAAATTACAAAATACTTTACGTTAGCAATTGCTGCAAGTACTGTTTTAGCTTCTTGTGGAGGCGGAGAAACTGCTAAAGACGAAACAGCTGAAGTTGCTTCAGAAAATACCAACAACAAATCGTGGTACACAGAACAATACACTGAAACTGATGATGCAGGTTTTAAATGGAAAACAGAGCGTTTTGCAGATATAAAAGTATTAAGATATCAAATTAATGGTTGGGATAAATTATCTCCAAAACAAAAAGAGCTAGTGTATTACATTACTCAAGCTGGTTATGCTGGTAAAGAAATTATTTGGGATCAGAATTACCGTCACAACTTAACAATTAAGAGAGCTTTAGAAAACATCATTATTAATTTTAGTGGTGATAAAACAACTGATGACTGGACTAAGCTTATGGTTTACACCAAAAGACTTTGGTTTGCTAATGGTATTCACCACCATTATTCAATGGATAAATTTAACCCAGATTTTACTAGAGAATATTTTGCAACCTTAATGGCTGATACTAAAACAGAATTATCTGAAGAAGTATTAGAAGTTATTTTCAATCCTGAAATTGACAACAAAAAAGTAAGCTTAGATGCTAGCAAAGATTTATTATTGTCTTCAGCATCTAACTTTTACGGACCAGATGTAACTGAAAAAGAAGTAACTGAATATTATGCTTTACTTGCTGACAAAAATGATCCTGAACCAATTTCTTTAGGGTTAAATTCTAAATTAGTTAGAGGAGAAAATGGTTTAGAAGAGCAAGTTTGGAAATCAGGGGGAATGTATGGTGCTGCAATTGACGAAGTAATTAGTTGGTTAGAAAAAGCAGTTACTGTTGCTGAAAACGAAGCACAAGGAAACGCATTAAAGTTATTAATTGAGTATTACAAAACTGGAGATTTAACTACTTGGGACAAGTACAACGTTGCTTGGGCAAGTGCTACAGAAGGTGATATTGATTACATCAACTCTTTTATTGAAGTTTATAACGATCCATTAGGGTTTAGAGGTTCATATGAAACTGTTGTTCAAATAAATGATTTTGAAGCTTCAGAGAGAATGGCTGTTGTTGCAAATAACGCTCAATGGTTTGAAGATAACTCAACTATTATGGATGAGCACAAAAAGAAAGAAGTTGTTGGGGTAACTTACAAAGTTGTTGAAGTTGCTGGTGAAGCTGGTGATGCTTCTCCTTCTACTCCAATTGGAGTTAACTTGCCAAATGCTAACTGGATTAGAGCTAAACACGGATCAAAATCTGTTAGTTTAGGATCTATTATTCATGCATATAGCCAAGGTAAAGGTTCTGGAATGTTAAAAGAATTCTGTTTTACTGAAAAAGAAATGAAAATGGAAGAAGAGTTTGGTGCTCTTGGTGATAAAATGCACACTGCATTACACGAAGTTATCGGACACGCTTCTGGACAAATTAACCCTGGTGTTGGAACTCCAAAAGAAACATTAAAAAATTACTCTTCTACTTTAGAAGAAGCAAGAGCAGATTTAGTTGGTTTATACTATTTAATGGATAACAAACTAGTTGAAATGGGATTAGTTCCTTCTTTAGAAGTTGGTAAAACTGCTTACGATGGTTACATTAGAAATGGAATGATGACACAATTATCTCGTTTAGAGCCAGGTGCTGTTATTGAAGAAGCACACATGAGAAACAGACAATTAGTTGCTGCATGGGCAATGGAGCAAGGTGCTGCTGACAATGTAATTGAAAAAGTTGTAAAAGAAGGAAAAACTTATTTTGTAGTTAACGATTACGATAAATTGAGAGTGATTTTTGGTGACTTATTAAAGTTAATCCAAAAGATTAAATCTGAAGGAGATTATGAAGCTGGAAAAAACTTAGTAGAAAACTACGGTGTACAAGTTGACCAAGCTATCCATGCAGAAGTATTAGAAAGAGTTGAGGCGTTAAACGTTGCTCCTTACGGAGGATTTATTAACCCTGTGTTAACTCCTGTAACAAACGATGCTGGAGAAATTACAGATGTTACAGTAAGCTACCCAGAAGACTTTACAACACAAATGTTAGATTACGCTAAGCGTTACGCTTTCTTACCAGCTAATAACTAGTAAGAAACAAACATTACGATAAACAAGGCCATCCTGAAAGGGATGGCTTTTTTTATGACCGCAAACAACCTTAAAACGACCATTAATTAATCTGATATAGATATTCAACATTAGAGTTCATATATTTATTAAAAAAACATGAAAAAAACCCTTATATTTTTAACTCTCTCCCTTACCGCTCTTATTTCAAGCGCACAAACAACAGCTATTCCAGATGCGAATTTTGAACAAGCTTTAATAAGTTTAGGTTTAGACACGCTGCCTATTGATGGCTTGGTCTTAACTGCGAATATTAATACAATCACTAGCTTGAATGTAATTTCCCAATCAATCAATAATTTAACTGGGATTGAAGATTTCACTGCTCTGGACACATTGAAATGCAGTGGCAATGGTTTGACTAATTTAGATTTATCACAGAATACTGCTCTAACTTTTTTAATCTGCTCTTATAACTATCTAACCAATTTAAATGTATCTCAAAATACTGCTTTGTTTAGACTACAGTGTGGTGACAACCAACTAACTAATTTAAATGTGACTCAAAATACTGCTTTAAACCATTTAAGTTGCTGGGGCAACCTGCTTACCAGTTTAGATGTTACTCAGAACACTTCTTTAACTTATTTGAATTGCTCCGAGAACCCTCTTGGTACTATTGATGTTACTCTCAATAGTGCTTTATCTTATTTTCATTGTAGATCTACTCAACTTACAACTCTAGATGTTTCTCAGAATACATCCCTAACCCATTTAAATTGTGAAAGAAATCAATTAGTTTGTTTAAATGTTAAAAACGGAAACAATTCCAATTTTTCAACTTATGCTACTTGGTATAATCCTTACCTCAGATGTGTAGAGGTAGATGATATCTCCTATTCAATTAATAACTGGGGAATTCCGATTACTAACACTCACTCATACTATAGTGATGATTGTTTTAGTTTATGTACAGTAGGTATTGATGAAAGCAGTCCAACTGATTTATCAATATATCCCAACCCAAATACTGGCTCTATTAATATTGATTTAGGAGTGACTCTATCTAACCTTACAATTACAATTATTAATAATTTAGGACAATCTGTTTTTTCTAAAAATTATGAGTCTACCGATTTTATTGGTTTAGATTTTGATGCTCCCACAGGAGTTTACTTCTTACAACTCCAAGCAGAAAATGGAAAAGTTATAACTAATAAAATTGCTAAGGAGTAAACTATAATTCTTTATAAAGATTCTCTACTGTCTTCACCATTTTAGACCAACTGTATTTTTTCTTTTCGTCTTTTACACCGTTGGTGAATGCATCAGCTTTTTTGTTCTGATAGAAGTCAATTAGGGCATCTGTAACTGCTTTATCATTAGGCTCTACTACATAACCTACTTTTCCATCTGGCACAATCTCTTTTAACCCCCCAACATCTGTTACGAGCATTGGTTTATTAAAATGATAAGCTATTTGGGTTACACCACTTTGTGTAGCTGTTTTATATGGTTGAACAATAATATCTGCGACACAAAAATAGTTTACTACCTCATCATCTGCTACAAAGGATTTTGTTAAAATAACAGCATTGGTTAAATTATGTTTTTCAATTAAATTCATGTAAACTGAATCATCTTCATAAAACTCTCCTGCTACAATTAATTTTAGATTTCCATCATTCAATCGCTTGTCAGCAAAAGCTTTTAATAAGGTATCTAAACCTTTGTACTTTCTAACAATTCCGAAAAACAGCATGTAATTATACTTGGCATCTAAATTCAGAGCTTTTAATGCAGCTTCTCTAGTTTTAGCTTCTCCAAAATTGTCGTACAACGGATGTGGAGAAAGTTCTTTAGGTTTAAAAGCATTAAAACTATGAATATCGTCTATCACACTTTGCGACAAAGCTATAAAGCCATCTATCCTTTTTACAAATAGTTTGGTTAAAAAAGCATCTCCTAACCTTGACTCGTGCGGAACCAAATTATGAACTAGTGACATTACTTTAGTAGAGCCATTCTTCTTAGAATATTTTGCAATTGTGCTAAAGCAAGGAGCCATAAATGGCATCCAATATTTAAATATTACTAAATCAGGTTTCTCAGCATTTATCTGTTTTCCTACCTTAATCCAATTAAAAGGATTTACCGAATTAATAGCTCTTGTAGTAGGAATTTTTGAAGGTGTTTTATCATCAGAAAATTGTGTTTTCCCTGGAAATAGAAAACTTGGGTATTGTAATTTAAAAGTGATAATGTTTACCTCATGTCCTGCCTTATTTAATTCCTCAGCTAATCGATTACTAAACAAAGCTATTCCACCTCTGTAAGGATGAGCTGGACCTATGATAGTAATTTTCATAATGAAATTATTTAGAATATTTTATGAGTCTCCCACTCAACATTAATTCGTGAGTATAACCCACTAGATTTCTTTTTCGATGTTGTATTGATTTCTGGTAACTGAAGTTCTAGCAATTAACTCTCCTAAAAATCCAGCAATAAAAAGTAAGGATCCAATCATCATAGAAGTTAATGCTAAATAAAATTCAGCTCTATCAGCTATTAATCGTGCACCAGTATTGATAAACAACTTGTTTATTCCTAACCAAAGTGATATTAAAAACCCAACTGCAAACATTACTGTTCCTATAGAGCCAAATAAGTGCATTGGTCTTTTCCCAAATTTAGAAATAAAAGTAATGGACAATAAATCTAAAAATCCATTAATAAAACGCTCTAAACCAAATTTAGTAACACCGTATTTTCTTTCTTGGTGCTCAACTACTTTTTCTGTAATCTTAGAAAAACCAGCCCATTTTGCTAAAACAGGAATATATCTGTGCATCTCTCCATAAACCTCAACCGTTTTAACTACATCTTTACGATATGCTTTTAATCCACAGTTAAAATCATGTAAATTATTTATGCCAGACATTTTTCTGGTAGCATAATTAAAAAGCTTAGTAGGTATTGTTTTAGAAAGTGGATCGTAACGTTTCTTTTTCCAACCAGAAACCAAATCCCAACCTTCTTCAACTATCATTTTATACATTTCGGGCAATTCTTCTGGGCTATCCTGTAAATCAGCATCCATTGTAAAAACAACGCTTCCATTAGCAGCGGCAAAACCTACATTTAACCCTGCAGATTTACCATAATTCCTTCTAAACTTAATTGCCCTAACATTAGCATTTTCAGCTTTTAATGATTCTATAATTTTCCATGAACTATCCGTACTCCCATCATCCACATAAATAACTTCATATTTAAAGTTATTATCATGCATTACTTTACCAATCCAATCGGTAAGTTCTTTTAAAGATTCCTCTTCATTAAGAAGTGGAATTACAATAGATATATCTAATTCTTGATTCATTTCCCGCCAAAGATAATGAAGTTGTTCAATAAAAAATATTTTTTTACAACGCTTTAACAAATATTTAAAAGATAATTCTACTTTTGCAGTGGGCAAGTCTTATACGACCAGCTCCTTCTGAACTTCCCCAGGCTGGGAACAGAGCAAGGATAGGAGGTTGTAGCGGTGCGATATAAGTAGCTTGCCCACTTTTTTACTTTCATTCCTTTTTATTTAACTCAATTATAAATCCACATCAACACAGCTTTCTTTTCTGCTTTTAAAACAGTATCCATCTCTCTCATAAAGTTATTGGATACTGCTGGACACCCCCAGCTTTGTGCTATACCAAAAGGATAGGTTTCTTCATCAGGAATTCCCCAAGAATGAAAAACAATAGATCTTGAAAAGGCTTTATTGTTGCTCTTTTCTAGCCCATGTAGTTTATAATTAACATGTATTCCAAAAGAACTCCACCCTCTTTTCCCAATTCTATATTTGCCTAATGAAGAACAGTGGCTCTCTGGCACATTACTAAACTTTGTTGCATGCCCCTCATTATTATCTAAATTATCGCAAATCCCGTGGCTACACATTCCTGATTTCAAAACAGAATCGCCTTTTAAATCCCACAAGAAAAAACGTTTTTTACCAGAATGAATTTTCATATCAATTAAAACACAAAACCTAGTACTTAAAAAATTCTTTTTACAATATGATTTGGCTCTAACTGCTTTAGCCTGTAAACGAACAATCGTTTTTTCATCTGGCTGACTTTTTGAAGTATTGCTCATTCCAATGAACAATACTAATATTAGAATAGCCCTCATCGCTTTTTATTTTGTACCGCGCTCCCTTCAAATTCTAAAGGAGAATTATGAGTAGGAACCAATCGATCTAATTCATATACATTTTTATAACCGTAACCGTATAGGTTGATAAACGTTGGAATATTTAAGGCCAAAGGAGCCATTTTTCGTGCAAAATATTTTTCATCCTTATCTAAATTATTGTTACAATAAATTAAAATTTTAGTGTTTTTGGATGGAATAACTTCTGCTAATTTAGTAGATGTAAAATCAGAAAAGTTAAGATGAACTGCTCCCTTTACGTGTTTCATATCATACATTTTTTTTGATCGAGTATCTAATACAATTACATCTCTAACTTTTGAATGTTTTATGAAATTTTCCAACGAAACCATGTGGGTTGCTCTATGCTTTTCTGCTTCAGAAGTTAATTTTGTAAACTCAGCATATTGCACATCTGATTTTGGGTATTTTGTTACTTTTTTTGTTTGTGCCATAGCGTTTAAACTCAAAGCTATAGCCATAATAATGATTACATTTTTCATAGTTATTTATTTTTAAGGGTTAATATTTTAAAATCTCTTTTGAGGAACAATTTGAAATTGCGCTTGTATCTCATACCTCAATTTAATGGGCTTCATGTTTAAGTCATTTTCTCCTTTTGAAGAAGAACCTCCTACATGAGCTGAAGGCATATTTACAGTTGAGTTAGAAACAGCATTCATACCACCATTATTAGTAGTTGTTGACCCACCATAACCTCCACCCCAGCCCCAAACTGGGTGGTAGTAAGGATAACCTCCATGATGTGTAGTTGTCTTTGTTCTTTTTGAGTCTGACAATTCTTGAACTGTTAACACTACACCACACGTTTCATCTAATGACTCTAATAAATAATTGGCTTTTTCTCGAGCTGCTTGCATCGCTCTTTCTTTTACCATTTTTCGGTATTCTTGAATCTTTTTATTGCTCGAACCATTCAACAGAATATTTACAATCCCTTCTTTTCTTATCGACTGCTCTTTTAGTTTGTCAATTATCTTATTTAGCTGATCACTCGATTTTACTTTAACAGTCATTTTCTTTTCAACCAAATAATTATTGTAGTCATACCAGTAGTGCCAATAATTCCATCCGTGTCTCCATGATTGTGCAGTATGTACCGTAATTTTATCCTTAGAAATACCTACTCCGTTAATTGCTTTAATTATCCCTTCTTCTATTTTCTGAATTCCTTTCTTCGTTTTATGATGATGAGTAAACCAATATTCTCGGTATGAAATGTCAACTAAAATTTCATCTGGTGGAACCAACATATCTGCACTTCCGGTAACTGTTATTACTCTTTCTTGATTATTGTTGTATTGATAATTGCTGTTAGATTTAAAAGCAACCAATGCTAAAATTCCTACAACAATGTAAATGGGGTTAATGTTTAAATTTTTCATATCTGTTTGTTTTATTTGATTTCAAATTTTGATTTAATGGTGTAGCTCAATCTTATTTCTGGAATACTTGCCAGAAAGCTTCCTCCTACTTTTCGATAACTATCACTCGTGTATTTTCTACCTTCAATCTGCATGGTACTATTTGCTGGAACATTACTTTTTAACTCAACCGCAGAAACAACTCTTCCTACTTCCTCCCCTATACTTTCTAATAAATAAGTCGCTTTCTCTTTTGCCGCTTTCATAGCTTTTATTTGGATGTCTTTTTTATACTGTTCGATTTTTTTATTGGAAACACTTAATATTTTAATCTCAGTCACCCAATTCTTATCCAATGCTTTCATCAGTTTTAACAAATTGGTTTTTGGACTTACTTTTAAAACAATTTTTCTTGACTTTTTAGCAGCTTCTCTATTTTTCCACCAGTAATACCAGTAATAAAAAACATTGACATTGTCTTTTGATAAATTGTTTTTAGAAATTTGATGCACCTCTAATTTCTCCCAAAAAAGCTCCTCAATTTTAGATAAGTAAGCATTTCCACTTTGCTCTTGTAAGGTTATTTCAATTTCAATTTCTTCTGGTACAACTAACACCTCAGAACTAGTTGAAACTGTTATTGTTCTATCTTTTATTTCTAAGGCATAAAAGTTTTGTGTCAGAAAAAATACTGCCAGTGCTATAAAAAATTTTTGCATAATATTTAAAGTTTAAATGATGAATTACACCACTAAACTACCTGTGATTAAATGCCTTTTAAAGCTGTAATTAGGGAACTAGTACTTTGAGTGAGTTAACTATTGTTTTCTTTTAGTCAACGAGAAAAAGGCATTCAAAAGCCCTTTACAAATAAGGTTTATAAGGAATTTTAAAGTTTTGAAGTCTAAAAGAAGTAGTACATTTATCCTATTAAAATAAAACCGAATTGGTTCAAAGACTTACATATTACCTATTACTTACTCTCCTTTGCATTAGTGCAAATGTAATGTTCGCACAAGAACAGTATCAACAAAAAAGCAGCTACTCTAAAATAAGGAGTAAATCAGCCGATTCTCGTGTGGCTGAAGTTCAGAGTAAATTAAATGATGCTCAAAAGCTCTTCAAAAAAAACCCAGAGAAAGCTTTAGATTTAGTTCATGATGGACTTTTAATAGCCATAAAAGAAAACTACTTAAATGAAGAGGCTGAAGCATATGGAATCCTTGGTCAGTTTAATTTTGATTTGAATGAATATAGCTTGTCTTTAAAAAATTATAATAAAGCAATTGCTATTTATACTAATCTCACTAATTCATCTGCCAGAAAAAAATCAAAAAGCCCAAGCAATTTTCAACGCAAATTAAACCAACTTTTTCACCCTGCTGGTAAAGCTGCTGAATTATCTAATGATTTAATATTAGGAGCTACTTATTACCGACAATATTTGAATAATGTTACTTCTGATAACGACATTGTAAAAGCAAGAACTGCCTTAGGTGATATTTCACTCAAATCTAACGACTTAAATACAGCAGAAACAGCATATAAAACTGCTTTAAAAATTGAGCAAAAACGCGACAACAAAAATGGAATTACCATCTTAAATTTAAAATTAGGAGAACTCGAAAAAGTCAAGAAAAACGCTCCAAAAGCTATTGAGTACTTTAGAAATTCTCAAAATACTGCCATACAAATAAACAACGACAAGTTGGCAAATCAAGCATTTACTAATATTTCTAGAATACATCAGGAAGAGAAAAATATTGAAGAAGGAATTCAAATTAATCAGGAAGCCTTAAATTTTAATCAAGAACGAAATAACCAGTCTGAAGCATCTAAAAATAATATTGACATTGCTAACTTTTTGTTGCAACAAGATAAAAATGAAGAGGCTATTGGACATCTACAAAACAGTGTAACAATTGCAGAAAAAACTGGAGACATCGTTAACCAAAGTAAGGCTTTTAAAGCATTATCGGAGGCTTATGATAAAACAGGGCAAGAATCTGAAGCCATAAAAAAATATAAAGAATATCAACTTTTAGAAGATTCTTTATACAACTTAAGAAAAACGCAACTAGCTACTCAAAACAAAAAAGGAGCAATGCTAGAAAATGCTCAAAACAAATTATCTCTTTTAGAAAAAGACAAACAATTAAATGAAAAAACAATTGAAATTTTACAGCAAGAACGCATCATCCAAGAAGAGTTTATTACACAACAGCGTATTTTAACATACTCATTACTATTCGGGATTCTAATTTTATTAATTACTGCTTTTTTGGTTTACAGAAGTAATAAAGCGAAAAACAAAGCCAACAAACTGCTTATTCTTAAATCTTTAAGAGCACAAATGAACCCCCACTTTATTTTCAATTCGTTAAATTCTGTAAACAGTTTTATTTCTAAAAATGATGAGCGTGCTGCCAATCGTTACCTCTCTGATTTTTCTCGATTAATGCGAGATGTTATGGAAAATTCTCAAGAAGATTTTATTCCCTTATCTAAAGAAATTGACATTTTAGAAGTCTATTTAAAGCTGGAAAATCACAGATTTAAAGATAAGTTTGATTACTCTTTTACAGTTGATAAAAGCATCAACACCGAAGACTCTTTAATTCCGCCAATGCTAATTCAACCTTATATTGAAAATGCGGTATGGCACGGGCTTCGTTACAAAGAAGAAAAAGGTTTTTTGAAAGTTGATATTTCACAAAAAGGAAATGATATTGTTATTACCATAGAAGATGATGGAATTGGAAGAAAAAAATCTCAAGAAATTAAAACTGAAAATCAGAAATCGCAACAATCTACTGGTATCAAAAACATTGATTCTCGTTTAAAAATTATTGAAGATATTTTTAAAACTAAACTTGATGTTACTATCGAAGATACAAATAAAGTTCAAGAATCTGGAACGATAGTAACGGTAAAAGTTTATCAAGAAAATTTAACAACAAACGAATAATGAGTTTATTAAAAGCTATAATTGTAGAAGATGAGGAAGCAAGTAGAGAAACCCTTAAAAACTACCTCAACAAGTATTGTGAGACTATTGAAGTCGTAGAAATGGCGGATTCTGTGAAGTCTGGATTAACTGCAATAAAAGCACATAATCCTGATGTTGTTTTTTTAGACATTGAAATGCCTTATGGAAATGCTTTCGATTTATTAGATGCTTTAGATGATATTGAATTTGAAATTATCTTTGTAACTGCCTATCGTGATTACGCCATTAAAGCACTAAACTTAAGTGCAGCCTATTACATTTTAAAACCAATTGACATTGATGAATTAGTTGCTGCAGTTGATAAAATATCAGCAAAGAAAAAAGCTGGTGATGATAATTTTCACACTAAAATTTTAATGGACAACCTTAAATCTAATGCTATTCAACATAAAAAAATAGTGTTACCACAAATGGATGGTTTTGAGGTAATTAATGTGAATGAGATTATTAGAGCTGAAGCAAATGATAATTACACCAACTTTTATTTAACCAACGGTTCAAAATTTTTAGTTTCTAAAACATTAAAACATTTTGACGATTTATTGTCTGATTTCGATTTTATTAGAATTCATAAATCCCACTTGGTAAACCTGCAATACATTACTAAATACATCAAAGGAAAAGGCGGTCAGGTTCGTATGTCTGATGATAGTATTGTTGATGTATCTGCAACAAGAAAAAAAGAATTACTAGAAAAATTCAACTAAAACGAGCTATTCCTTTAAACACTTATTCCAATATTTTTTAAAAGGACTTCTTTAAGAGTTTCTTATCTTTGAAAGGAATTAAAAGAAGATATATGAAATTTTTTATAGATACAGCAAACTTAGAACAGATTAAAGAAGCACAAGATTTAGGTATTTTAGATGGTGTAACAACTAATCCATCTTTAATGGCAAAAGAAGGAATTAGTGGAGAATCAAATG
>JAQXDJ010000102.1 GCA_029251425.1 Vicingaceae bacterium | reverse complement strand
AATTTGTCAATAAATATTCTATTGATCTAGGAAAAGAAGGTCGTAATGCCATTACTCAAATGTTTAACTTAGCACAAGAAAAAGAAATTATTCCCACAATTACACAACCATTATTTATAGATTAAAATTATGATAATAGTAACAGGAGCTGCCGGATTTATAGCAAGTTGTTTAGTAAGCAAACTAAACCAAGAAGGGTTTAAAGACATTGTTTTGGTGGATGACTTTTCTAATGAAGAAAAAAACAAAAACTTTGCAGGAAAGACTTTTTCTCAGAAGGTTGACAGAGCAGTTTTTGTTGATTGGTTGAAAGAGAATGAACACATGGTTCAGTTTGTTTTTCACATTGGTGCCAGAACAGACACTACTGAGTTTGATGTTGATTTATTTAACAAATTAAACCTCAACTACACCAAAGATATCTGGAACATTTGTACAGAATTTGGTTTACCATTAGTTTATGCTTCTTCTGCTGCTACTTATGGTTTAGGTGAGCATGGCTATGAAGACAACCATGAAGTTGTAGATAAACTAAAACCACTAAACCCTTACGGTGATTCTAAAAATGACTTTGATAAGTGGGCGCTTAAACAAGAAAAGCAACCTTATTTTTGGGCTGGTTTAAAGTTCTTTAATGTTTATGGACCAAATGAATTCCATAAAGGAAGAATGGCTTCTGTAATTATGCATGCCTTTAATCAGATAAAAGAAACTGGAGCAATGAAGTTATTTGCTTCTCACAATCCTAACTATAAAGATGGTGAACAATTAAGAGACTTCGTTTATGTAAAAGATGTAGTAAACGTTTGTATGTTCTTATTAAACCATAGAAAGGATTCTGGGTTATACAATTTAGGATCTGGACAAGCTCGCTCTTTTAAAGCTTTAGTACAAAACACCTTTAAAGCTTTAGATAAGGAACCTGAAATTGGATTTATTCCAACACCAGAAGACATAAGAGATAAATATCAATACTTTACTGAAGCCAATATGGACAAACTAAAATCTATTGGTTATAACACTCCTTTTCACACCTTAGAAGAAGGGGTTGAAGATTATGTAAAGAACTATTTAATGGATAAAACTTATTACTAGTGGAAACCTACATCTCCCTACTTCGTGGAATAAACGTTAGCGGTCAAAAGAAAATTTTGATGGCTGATTTAAAGAGCTTATATGAAGATTTAGGATTTAAGGATATTAAAACTTACATCCAAAGCGGAAATGTTGTTTTCAACTTCAAAAAAACTAACAAAGAAAATTTAGCGAAGTTGATTTTTGATAAGATTAAAACGCATTATGGTTTTGAAGTGCCTAATTTAATTTTAACTACAAAAGAAGTTGAAGAAGCTCTAATCAACAACCCTTACCCAAACATTGAAAAACCTTATTTTACTTTTTTATCTGAAATTCCTCAACAAGAAAATATTAATGAACTAAATAAGCATCAATTCGAAAATGAATTTTATGAACTCAAAGGAAAAGTCATATACTCTCACTATCCTAATGGAGCTGGTAGATCAAAAATGACACTTAACTTTTTTGAGAAAAAATTAAAAGTTAGAGGTACAGCAAGAAATTTAAATACCACTAAAAAGTTGATAGAATTAGCTAATAAAAAAGAAAAATAAG
>JAQXDJ010000099.1 GCA_029251425.1 Vicingaceae bacterium | reverse complement strand
TTAATGTAAATTTAATCAAAAAGCGTTTTTACATCCCAGAAGAAGATAAATGGGTAACACTTAAAGTTTGTGGTTCTGCTATTAAAGATATTAATAAATTAGGTGTTGCTGCTTGTATTAAAAAAGCAAAAGCAAAAGGATTTATGTAAAATATTAAATTTGCCTTAGGCAATTTGATAAAAACGCTGTTACTTTGTAACAGCGTTTTTTTTGTGCTAAACTTTAAGATGAAAAAATTTTTAATCATATTGATCCTCACCCCACTTAGCTTATTAGCACAAGAAATTGATTTTGATTTAATCTTAAACCTTTTACCAGATACAAATAAAATTAAAGAGGAGCTTCACACAGACCATTTACCTGCTTCTTTTTTTGCTAAAAACAGACAAGCCTTACGCGACTCAATGCCCAACAACTCTGTTGCTGTATTATTTTCTAGTCCTATCAGAAATAGATCTAATGATGTTGATTATGAATATCACCAAGATCCGAACTTTTATTACCTAACAGGTCTTACAGAACCTCATGCCGCTATAATTATCTACAAAGAAGACCAAGAGTTTAGTGATGATTTAAAAACCAATGAGATTGTTTTTCTTCAAAAAAGAGACAGAAGAGATGAAATGTGGACTGGGAAACGACTTGGTATTGAAGGTGCAGCTCTAAACTTAGGAATTAAAACCGCAATGGAAAACGAAGCGTTTCTAAGTTTTGAGAATGAATACCAAAATTTTGATAATGTTTTAATTTTTAAAGAGATTGATGATGTAAAAAACACAATTAAGAAAGGGGATCTATTTGGACTACTACAATCATTTAATGCTACAACTCAAAATTTAAACAATATTAACACTAGAGATTTAAATATTATTATGGCCAGCTTAAGGCAAATTAAAGCTGAAGAAGAAATTGAATTGATGAGAAAAGCAATTGATATGACTTGTGATGCACAAATAGAGTTAATGAAAGCTTTAAAACCCGAAATGACCGAATACCAATCGGAAGCAATTGTAGAATATATCTTTAAAAAGAATGGCGCAGAATACCCTGGTTTTCCAACAATTATGGGAGGAGGCGAACACAGTTGCATCATTCATTACAGCACAAATAGAAAACAACTTAAAAGCAACGATCTTTTGGTAAGCGATATTGGAGCAGAATACCACGGATACACCGCAGATGTTACCCGAACACTTCCTGTAAATGGAAAATTCTCTAAAGAAGAAGCTATTATTTACAACATTGTTTTAAAAGCGCAACAGGCTGGAATTGATTCTTGTAAAGCCGGTAATAAGTTTTGGACCCCACATAATGCTGCCACTAAAATTATTACAGACGAATTAATAGCTTTAGAAATTATAGAAAAACGCTACCATGTACAACGTTATTTTATGCACGGAACCTCACATTATCTGGGATTAGATGTACACGACTTAGGATTAAATGGAAGACTTGAGCCTGGAAATGTAATAACAGTTGAACCAGGCATATATATTCCTGCAGGTTCAAAATGTGATCCAAAATGGTGGAACATTGGAATTCGGATTGAAGATGATATTTTAATTACTACCAAAGGTCCAGAAAACTTATCTGAAAAAGCTCCTCGAAAAATCGAAGAAATTGAAGCTCTGATGCAAAAAGTAAGTTCGTTTGAATAAGCAAATACAGACTTTTAATTAGCCACTTCACTCAAAAATTTAATTCGAAGCATACGCATTTCTTCTTCTGAAAAAGCATCTTCAAATTCTTCTAAAGCCTCTTCTACATCATCACTTTCTGCTTCCATAAAATATTCAAAAACCTCCTCCTGATCTTCTTCATCCACTTCTTCATCTAAACAATAGTTCAAATTCACTTTAGTTCCCGACTGAACAATATGCTCTATTTCTGTTAAAATCTCATCTAAATCTCTCCCTTTCATTTTCGCAATCTCTTCCATCGGAATTTTACGATCAAGACTTTGTATTACAAAAACTTTAATAGCTGATTTATCTACAACAGATTTAACCACCATATCTAAAGGTCTTTCAATATTATTATCCTCAACATATCGCTCTATCACCTCTAAAAATTCAGCTCCAAATTTCTTTGCTTTCCCTTGTCCTACTCCAGAGATGTTAGTTAACTCCTCCATTGTAATAGGATAACGAGTTGCCATATCTTCTAAAGAAGGATCTTGAAAAATAACATAAGGAGGTAATCCTTTTTCTTTACCTAAAGATTTTCTTAACTCCTTTAAAACATTAAACAATGCCTCATCAGCAGCTCCTGCTCCACCTTTTTGCGGAATTATAACATCTCCATTATCAACATCACTATAATCATGAGATTTTACTAACTCTACAGGTATTGGATTTTCAATAAAAGCCTTTCCTTTATCACTCACTTTTAAAATACCGTAATTTTCTATCTCCTTAATAATGTATCCATAAATAATACATTGTCTAATTATTGCATCCCAATATTTCTCATCCTTATCTTCTCCTTTACCTTTCCCAAAAAGAGCATGTTGATTATGCCCAAATGATTTTATATCTGAACTTGCTTTACCTGCCACAAAATTAGCCACATATTTAGCTTTAAAAACTTCATTTAAACCCAAAATAGATTCTAACAAAGTTTTAACCTCATCTTGTCCTTTAAATTTTTCTTTAGGGTTTGCACAGTTATCACACATCCCACCATCTGCACAGTCCGAATCTTTATATTCTTCACCAAAATAATGAAGCAACTGCTTTCTTCTACAAACTGCTGTTTCTGAATAAGAAACCATTTCAAAAATTAACTGCAATCCTATTTCTAACTCTGCAACTGGTTTACCATGCAAGAATTTCTCTAGCTTTTCAATGTCTTTATAACTGTAAAACGCCAAACAAATCCCTTCTCCACCATCTCTACCTGCTCTACCAGTCTCTTGGTAATAACTCTCTAAACTTTTAGGAATATCATGATGCACAACAAAACGAACATCAGGCTTATCTATCCCCATTCCAAAAGCAATTGTTGCAACAATTACATCACAATCTTCCATTAAGAACGCATCCTGATTGCCAGCTCTAGTTGCAGAATCTAACCCTGCATGATAAGGTAAAGCATTAATACCATTTACCTGGAGTAATTCAGCAATCTCTTCAACTTTTTTACGACTTAAACAATAGACAACTCCAGATTTTCCTTGGTGTTGCTTTATAAATCGTATAATTTCTTTTTTAACATCTTTTTTAGGACGAATTTCATAATAGAGGTTAGGTCTATTAAATGACGCTTTAAAAACGCGAGCCCCAACCATTCCTAAATTTTTCTGAATATCTTCTTGTACCTTAGGAGTTGCCGTTGCTGTTAAAGCTATTATTGGCACTCTATCTATCGCCTCAATAATTGATCTTAACCTTCTATATTCTGGTCTAAAATCATGTCCCCACTCAGAAATACAATGTGCTTCATCAATTCCAAAAAATGAAATTTTAATCCCTTTTAAGAAAGCTACATTTTCTTCTTTTGTTAACGATTCGGGGGCAACATAAAGCAACTTAGTTACACCATTAGTTACATCTTCCTTAACTTGTTTTGCTTCTGTTTTTGTTAATGATGAATTATAAAAATGTGCAATTCCATGCTCTGAAGATAGCCCCCTAATAGCATCAACTTGATTTTTCATTAAGGCTATCAATGGTGAAACAATTATAGCTGTTCCTTCAAAGGGATTAAAATTTCATTTTTTG
>JAQXDJ010000230.1 GCA_029251425.1 Vicingaceae bacterium | reverse complement strand
TTTTAAACCACTCTCAGAATTTCCAAATACTACATATTCATCAACAATAGTATAGAAATGATTTTCTAAATTAATAAAAGGTTTTCCGAGTAAATTATTGAATACATTTTTAAGCTCAATTTTATTAATGGTATAGTCGTTAAACAAAATAGGTTCATATTCATTAACATTTACTTTTGATGCAATTTCTGCCAAATCTTCATTTGTTTTTTGAGTGTTATTGGTCTGAAAAACAACAAATTTATTCGCAGAAAAATCAGCAGTTAAAGACTCTGTAATAATAAAAGCGACTTCGTTTCCAATGTTTGCTAACAACTCTTCTTCTAAATCTATACCATATTCTTTAGTTTGGTTATCTAAATATTTTTGAAGACTAAAAAACTGGTTGGTATTTTTTAAAGAAAGTTTTCTGTTTTCAAAAAAATCTTTGGAGTTACTTAAACCATAATGATAAAGAAAAGCCGTGTTAAATGGAGCAATAGAAAACAGTTCTATATCTTGAGGTTTTTGATTTTTAAACAAAGAAACTGAGTTGTTATCATCAGAAAAACTGAACCCATTTAAGCTGATGCTGTTCGATTTAACACTAATATCTAATTCAGTCCAATTGGTATAGTGTTCAAAATTAGTGGAATACTCTTTAGCTGATTTATTAACATACTGGTTAATTATTTTAGAAAAATATTTATTGTGTAAAAACAAGTTGCCATCTTCTGATTGACCAGAATTGGTAATCATTTTAGCAAATTGAGAATCATTAATTAGGCTAGTTTCTGAATTTAATTGTCTTATCACATCTTCAATTAAAGCGTTACTGTAGCTAAATGCTAAGGTGTTTTTGTAAATGGTAATTGAAATTTTAGAACTGTTATTTGTCTTAAATGAATGAATTTTGGCACCATCATAAACTCTTGCTTCAGGATTTTTTTTAGTTACACTTTTAATTTTTTGAATTAAATTTTCTTCGCTAGCCTCATCATTTAATGGAACGTAAAAAATAAAATCAAAATCGTTTGCCCCCGATAAATGGAGAGATGCTAATAGTGGCTTTTGATTAAATAAAGCACTAAAAGGTCCGTTTAATAGAGAATCTAAATAATGGATTTGCTCGTTAGTTTTGCGAGCCGTTTCAGTATTAGAGATCAGTTCTTCCCAAATAAGATTAGTGTTACTTATTTTAGTGTACAAACTATTAAAGTCTTTTTCTTTAAGGATTAAAGCTGCATTTTGTGGAATAGCCTCA
Organism: Vicingaceae bacterium; assembly: GCA_029251425.1. Classification (GTDB taxonomy): domain Bacteria; phylum Bacteroidota; class Bacteroidia; order Flavobacteriales_E; family Vicingaceae. Next base: position 2,881 of record JAQXDJ010000230.1, on the reverse strand, counting down.
AAAGAAGTTTTGGTAACAGGCTGTTTTACATTTTTATAAAAGTTGTAAGCAATAATACTTACTGCAGCCATTAATAGAATAAATAAGCTTAATAGAATTCTTTTAGTCATAATTACTTCTTATACAATAGCATAAAAGTAATTTGTATTCAGAAAATGGGGGGCAGTTAATTCATAAAGAATTAACAACACTTAGTTAATAGGATCCAATGATTTTTGAAGTAAAAAGAAGAGCGTTATTCCTCCTAAGATTAAAAACAATATTCCTGATAAAAGAATAGCTTGTTGCAAATTATAAACATCAGCCACATATCCAATTGTTGGAGAAACGATTGCAAATAAAGTTCTGATAATAAAACTACGAATAGACATTACAGTTGCTCTCATTTCAGAAGGTGTAAACCTGTTTTGATAATCGCGCAATATTGGTGTTGCAATTCCTCTAACCAAATAAAATAACAGTAAAATTCCTAAACTCCATAAAGCTAAGTGTTGGAATAAAATAAAATAGCTTCCGCAGATTAGTATTAAAATGCTAATTAATACCGTCTTTGTTCTAATTTTATTTTCGATAAGATGAGCAAAATATGCTGTAGCAGCTACACCTAGGTTTAAAATTCCAAAAATAATTCCGTTGTACTTTCCATCAATAGCTAAATAATCTAATAAAGGTTGCGAAAACCAGGCAATGGTTAGCGTTGCCGTTCCCATTACTGAAGAATATAAAATACATAAACGCAATGTTGTATTTTCAACGAATGAATAATGAATTATTTTTTTGATGTTTTTCCATGGTTTTGATTTTCCGTTGTCCATTTTTTGAGAAGAAGGTTCTACCAACGTTAGCGCAATTAAAAAACCAACAAAAGCGATTCCAATTTGGTAATAAAAAGGCGTTCGGTAGGTTGATTGGGTTAAGAAGTAAGCGCCTATAAATCCTGCTAAAGCTTCGGCAAAGTTGCCCATAGAAATTGTTCTCCCTTCTAGTTTTATAAAGTCTTTGGTGCGATCTAACTCTAGTAAAGAGTCATACATCAGTGCGGTATCTGAGCCCGAAATAAAACTTTGTCCAATTCCCAAGCAAAGTGCTGCAATTAAAAAACCTTCAAAACCAAAAGAGGTAGCATAAACTATCATTCCTAAAGTTCCAAAAAATGTGCCGATTAGTATTGAGTTTTTTCGTCCTAAAACATCTGCTACATAACCAGACGGAATTTCTATTATGGCAATAGTAATGGAATATATACTCTGAATAATAAATAAATCTTTAATGGATAATCCATTTTCTTTGTAAAAGAGCCAAATAATAGGCATAAAAAGCATTAACCATTTTGATGCTTTTATCACGTAAAGTTTCCAGATGTTTGAACTAATGCTCAAGTTATTTTTTAAGATTTAAAAAATGTAGAATGGCTAATCTATAAGAATTTAACCCCATTCCGGTAATTACTCCTATGCAATTTTTTGCCATTAACGATTGGTGTCTGTATTCCTCTCTGGCATAAACATTAGAAATATGAACTTCAATAGCTGGTGTTTCAATTCCTGCAATAGCATCACCAATACCAATAGATGTGTGGGTGTAAGCTCCAGCATTTATTATTATAGCATCATAACTAAAACCAACTTCATGTAATTTATTAATAAGCTCTCCTTCAACATTACTTTGATAATATTCAAAGTCAATACTTGGAAATTCAGCAATTAAAGTGTCATAAAAATCCTCAAAAGATTTTTCGCCATAAATTGTTTGCTCTCGTTTTCCAAGAAGATTTAAATTAGGGCCGTTAATAATTAAAGTTTTCATAATAAATTTCTGAAGAACAAAGATATATATTTGTTGTTAATATTATATGAATTGGACATCTTACATAAAAGGCTTTAAAAACTATTTGCAATTAGAAAGATCTCTCTCTGCAAATTCTATAGAAGCTTATATAAGAGACGTAGAAAAGTTTGTTCAATATTTAGTACTTCAAGAATTAAACGTAACTCCTGAAAAAGTAGAACAAAATCAGATAGAATCTTTTTTGCAATGGGTTAGTGAATTAGGTTTAAATGCACGTTCTCAAGCTCGGATTTTATCAGGTTTAAAAGCTTTCTATAAATATTTGTTAATGGAAGACATGATTAATGTTGCTCCTACAGAATTATTAGAGGCTCCGAAAATTGGAAGGAAATTACCTGAAGTTTTGAGTATTGAAGAAATTAATGAAGTAATTGGAGCAATAGATATGAGTAAGGATGAAGGTGAGCGAAATAAAGCTATGCTAGAAACTTTATACAGTTGTGGGTTACGTGTTAGTGAGTTAATTGGTCTGAAGATTTCTAAATTAATGTTAGATGAAGGATTTGTAATTGTAATTGGAAAAGGAGATAAAGAAAGAATTGCTCCAATAGGTAGTGTTGCTGTTAAACACATTAAAACCTATATCAGTGCGAAGAGAAATCATATGACCAATATTGATAAAGAAAGTGAAGATGTTTTGTTTTTAAACCGAAGGGGAAGACAATTAACCCGTGTAATGATTTTTACAATTATTAAAAGTTTAGCAGAAAAAGCTGGAATATCTAAAACAGTTAGCCCTCATACTTTTAGGCATTCTTTTGCCACTCATTTGGTGGAAGGTGGTGCTGATTTGCGTGCTGTACAAGAAATGTTAGGACATGAATCAATAACGACTACCGAAATATATACCCATTTAGACAGAGAGTATCTTAGGCAAGCAATATTAGATTTTCATCCAAGAGCCAAATAATTTCTTTAATTTGGGAATTAGTTAATTTAAATAAATCAATGAAAGCGTCTCAGAATAAAACATGGAAAGGTGAACTGACAGGTACTATGCTAAAGTATCATAAGATTACTCTATGGGTAGCAG
>JAQXDJ010000088.1 GCA_029251425.1 Vicingaceae bacterium | reverse complement strand
ATAAAAATATGTACAAAATGATAGCCTATGCTACCGTATTGTTTTGGATATGGAAAGTTTTTTATTCGCTCTGATTTACCCTGAAGAGCAGTTAATTCTTCTAAAATATCTTGTAGTTTCAAAAATGTAAAATCCCAAATCTTCTTCTCATCTGTTAGCTTTCTTAAATGCTTAGATTGCAAACCAATAATTGCATTAGGCTTATTATCGTTTTGCATAACATATTCAAATTCATCTTTTGATAAATACGGTTTCAACTCATCTTCTAATGTTGTGTCAAATTCAGGAATATCATATTCAAACCTAGTTTTCTTATAATCATAAGTAATTTCCCAAACTTTTTTAGCTCGCATAGCATAACGTAAAGCAGTTAACCAAGCGACATGTCTATTTGTAATTATTTTAATCGCTTCGCTTTCGTCTTTTTGGTCTGATGAATTGTGTAAATAAAAACTATCTCTAACCGTAATAATTAACGTTCTTGATGAATTAACTATACCTCCCCAAATTTTACGAGCCTCCCATATTCTATCATAAGCTGCATTATTTTGAAAACCTATTAAAAAAGCTACTGCTGTACCTACAAGACTTACTGGAGTAAATGGAACTTGCAACCACTTAATATTAAATACTTCAAATAAAACAGTAAACCCGGTTGACAAACAAATGAAAAATATCAGTTCTTTTCTAGTCCAATTGATAAACTGTTTTAAAGAAAACCTCCTAAGTATATACATAACTAAATAATAAAATTGAAAACAAATATAGGAGAAATCTTTAGCAAAAACTTAGAGAGCATTCCACCCTTTTATGGCTAATAGTGTTAACCCAATCATTCCTATTAAAGCGCCAACGAAACTCTTGTAAAAAGTATAGCCATTATTTTGTTGGTATTTGGCTATTAAAAATGCAATAACAATATCTAAAAGGAAAAGAAATAATAATGTAATGTTATCCATTATTTAAATTGCTTAAGCAACTGTAATAAAATTATAACTACAGATGTAGTATAGGTAATGGTTAAAAGTATCCCTGAACAAATTACTATATACTTAAACCACAATACACCACTCCACATTAGCCATATTCCACCAAATGTTAAGATAATAGAGATAAAAGGTTCAACTATTAAACACTTTTTTAAAACAGGATTTATTGAAGTAATCAAAAGGATTCCACCTAAAGCTAAAAATATTAACGACATGCTTATTACATGATTATGAACAGTAGTAATAATCTCCTTTTCAGATTTTTTAAAGCGCATTACTTCCGCATCTTCATTATCCTCATTTCCTAAATAATGTTCTTCAATACCCTGTGTTGTATTATTGGTATTTTCATTTACAAAACGTAAACCAGTATAATAACCAAAAGAAAGGGTTACTATAAAAAATCCAACTAACAATTTAGCGGGTTTTGGTAATTGGTGTATTTATCCGTTTAATTCCAAACTATATAATTCCTTTTGAATTTAACTCTTTAATTTTATTCATTACTTTTTTTACATCTTCAGTAAGAGATCTTGCTGAAAGTGTTGCTCCAGAAATATTTTGAACATCATGTCCAAATTTTAAATTTTCGGGATCTTTTTTTCCCCTAAATTGTTTTAACCATCTAGTACT
>JAQXDJ010000227.1 GCA_029251425.1 Vicingaceae bacterium | reverse complement strand
AAGTATTATTCTTTATAATTCTTCGAAAATTAATTTGATAGATTATCTTGGTTTACATTATTGGGGAAGTGAAGGGTTTCAACCTTTTCAATTAGTCACTCATATGTTTATGCATAGCTTTATTGATTTAAAAGATGGGTCAATAGCATTTTCTCATATTATATTTAATATGTTTGGTTTATTTATGTTTGGGAGTACGCTGGAAGGAATTTGGGGAGGAAAACGATTTTTAATTTTTTATATGATATCTGGATTATTAGCTGCTGTTGTACAGTTAATAATAACTCATTTTAGATTACAATCATTTTATGATCAATTAACTCCAGAAATGATTCAATATGTTTATGATAATGGCTATCAATTAATATTAGAACATAAAAATTATACAGATCCTATTGTTGGAGGGTTTAATGGGTTGCTTAACTCAAAAATGGTAGGAGCCTCTGGAGCTTTATATGGAATATTAGTTGGTTTTGGTATGTTATTTCCAAACAGTGAATTAATGTTAATATTTATACCTGTTCCTGTTAAAGCAAAATACTTTATCCCAGGGATTATTATAGTTGATTTAGTTTTAGGTGTTGGAAACTTTTCATGGGATCCAATTGCTCACTTTGCTCATTTAGGAGGCGCATTAGCAGGCTTCATCTTAATTAAAATGTGGCAAAAAGATAGAGGTACTTTTTATTGATTATGAATCCATTTATAGCAGACATAAAAAACCAATATAAAAATGGTTCAGCTTTTATAAAGTTAATCTTTATTAATGTTGGAATGTTTTTAGCTGTTCATATTATTGGTAGTGGATTTTTTCTCTTAAAAGTAGGTTCTAGTGCTGGATTGTTTACACTATTGTCATTACCAGCTAGTCTTTCTAACCTTATTACTCAGCCTTGGACTATTGCAACATATATGTTCTTGCATGAAGGACTCTGGCATCTGTTTGTAAACATGCTAATTCTTTATTTTGGAAGTCAAATTTTCACACAGTTCCTAAATCAAAAAAAACTGGTTATTGTTTATGTGTTAGGAGGGTTAGCCGGAGGGCTCATATATATATTAGCGTTCAATATTTTTCCAGTTTTTAGTGAGGTTCTGCCATTTTCATATGCTTTAGGAGCTTCGGCTTCAGTTATGGCAATCTTGGTGGCTTCAGCTACTTATGTGCCTAATTTTGTTGTCCGATTAATGTTTTTGGGTGAAGTAAAGCTTAAATACATTGCTATGGGTTATTTGGTGTTGGATTTAGTAAGTATCCAAGGCAGTAATTCAGGAGGACATATCGCTCATTTAGGAGGGGCGTTGTTTGGATTTCTTTACATTCAACAACTCAAAAAAGGTAATGACTTTACTGTTGGGTTTGGTCGGTTTTTAGATTATTTAAAAGCATTGTTTAAGCCACAGAAAAAAATGAAAGTGGTTTATAAAAAACAAGGTCAAACTAAAACGAATGAGGCTTATAACAGTCAGAAAGTAGATAATCAAAAAAAGGTTGATATTATTTTAGATAAGATTTCTAAATCTGGTTACGATAGTTTGTCAGCTAATGAAAAAGCTATTTTGTTTGATGCAAGTAAGAAGTAATTAATACGTCATTGCGAGGAACGAAGCAATCTTTTAAAATGAGATTGCTTCACTACATTGCATTTCGTTCGCAATGACGAGACCAATTAAAGCATCTTCTTCAATTCCATCATTTCATCACGTAAACGAGCAGCTTCAATAAAATCTTCAGATTTTGCAGCTTTCTTCATTTTACGTTCAGTTTCTTTTAGGAGTTTTTCAATTTCATCTTTCTTCATGTACTGCACTACAGGGTCGGCAGCAATGCTTGGAGATTCTACTATAGCTTCAATATCATAAGCATCTTCAATAACCTTTGTTTGTCCTAAAATTTGAGTTTTAGATTTGTTTAAACCTTGTGGTGTAATGCCGTGTTTAGTATTGTAGTTGATTTGTTTAATTCGTTTTCTGTCCGTTTCATCAATCGTTTTTTGCATCGATTTGGTAATCTTATCCGCATACATAATTACTAGTCCTTCAACATTACGTGCGGCCCTTCCAGCAGTTTGGGTTAAAGATCGTTCGGAACGTAAAAACCCTTCTTTATCAGCATCTAATATGGCAACTAACGATACTTCTGGTAAATCTAAACCTTCCCTTAATAAGTTAACTCCAATCAATACATCAAAAGTTCCTAAACGAAGCTCTCTTAATATTTCAACCCTATCAAGCGTGTCAACTTCTGAGTGAATATATCTACAACGAATTCCGTTATTGTCAAAATACTTATCTAACTCTTCTGCCATTCGTTTGGTTAACGTAGTTACCAAAACACGTTCATCTTTTTCGGCTCTAATTACAATTTCCTCCATCAAATCATCAATCTGATTTAAGCTTGGTCTGATTTCAATTTTTGGTTCTAATAAACCTGTTGGACGAATGACCTGCTCTACAATTACTCCTTCGGATTGATTTAGTTCATAATCAGCAGGTGTTGACACGCTTGAT
>JAQXDJ010000057.1 GCA_029251425.1 Vicingaceae bacterium | reverse complement strand
AAGCTACTTTATCACCTTCTCCAACTTCTTCAATTACTTGACTAATATGGAAAAAATATTTTGCTTGTGTTCTAGTATCAATAATAAATCCGAAACCTTTTGAAGTGTCAAAGAAATCAACTTTCCCTACATTTATTCCATCAAACTTTTCTTCTTCCTCTTTTTTAGGAACTCCAATAACAATATCACTTGCCTTAATCTTCTTCTTTTTAAGAGTCGGATCTGGCGGAGTATCAGTTATATTACCATCTTCATCAAGGTAAGCCATCATGTTATCCAATCCACCACCTAAAGAATTTTCTTTTCTTTCTAAAGCTTTCTTTTTCTTATCCTCACGTTTTTTCAAACGTTTTTTCTCTTTCTCTTTCTTGTTAAATGATTGTTGCGATTTAGCCATTATCCTAAAATGATTTTTTTAATTCCTTACAAAGATAGTATTCCTTAAGAAGTTAACGAAATCTCTGTTAATTAATTTCAATAATGAATTGTTAAAAACCTCAATAAGTTATTTTTATTTGCTGTAGCAAAATCTCGTATTTTGCTTTCCTATTAAGAGATTGAATGAAAGTTTGTATTGCCGAAAAACCAAGTGTTGCTAGAGAAATTGCTACTGTATTAGGAGCTAGTACAAAGCGAGACGGATACTTTGAAGGAAATGGCTATGCTGTTACGTATACTTTCGGACATTTATGCACACTTCTAGAACCTAACGATTATAAGCCTGAATGGAAAAGTTGGAACTTAAACAACTTACCCATGCTTCCGGATAAGTTTAAAACTAAGGTTACTAAAAATGGAGGAATACAAAAGCAATTTAAAATTGTAAAAAAATTATTTGGAGAAGCAAGTTTAGTTATCAATTGTGGTGATGCTGGTACTGAGGGAGAGTTAATACAACGATGGGTAATTGATCAAGCTGGATATAAAGGTGAAGTTCAACGTTTATGGATATCTTCATTAACAACAGAAGCAATTAAAGAAGGGTTTCAAAACCTTAAACCATCTGAGAAATACGATAATTTATATTATGCAGGATTTTCACGTGCAATTGGCGACTGGTTATTAGGCATGAATGCCACTCGTCTTTATACTTTAAAACATGGCGGATACAAACAAGTATTATCTATAGGAAGAGTTCAAACCCCTACCTTAGCTATGGTGGTAAATCGTTTTAAAGAAATTGAGAACTTTAAACCACAGCCTTTTTGGGAATTACAAACACTATATAGAGATACTTTATTTAATTGCGAAGAAGGACGATTTTTAAAAAAAGAAGAAGGAGAATCATTTTCTAACAAAGTAAAAGAGAGCGATTTTGAAATCGTTTCAGTTACAAAAAAGAAAGGGAAAGAATATGCTCCAAAACTATTTGATTTAACAGGCCTTCAAGTATATTGCAATACCAAGTTTGGATACTCTGCTGATGAAACTTTAAAGATGGTTCAAAAGCTTTATGAGCAAAAAGTTGTTACCTATCCTAGAGTTGATACTACATTCTTACCTAATGATGTCTACCCAAAAGTACATGGGATTTTGGAGCAACTTTCAGATTATAAAGAATTAACCCAGCCTTTATTGGGTAAAAAGATTAGAAAATCGACAAAAGTTTTTAATGATAAGAAAGTAACAGATCACCATGCAATAATACCTACCGGTCAGAATACATATTTAGATGCTGCACATCAAAAAGTCTATGATATTATTACAAGAAGATTTATAGCTGTTTTCCATCCCGATTGTGAAGTAAACAATACAGCTGTTATTGGTAAAGCAGCTGAAGTTACATTTAAGACTACTGGAAAAGTTATAACGGATAAAGGCTGGAAAGTTGTTTTTGAATCTGCTAATTCTACAGAAAATAAAGAGCCAAACCTTTTACCTGCTTTTGAAAAGGGAGAAAAAGGGCCTCATAATCCCTCTTTTTTAGAGAAAGAAACTAAACCTCCAAAAATGTTTACCGAAGCAACTTTATTAAGAGCTATGGAAACTGCAGGAAAACAAGTTGATGATGGTGAATTGAGAGACTTAATGAAGGATAATGGAATTGGAAGACCATCTACTCGTGCTAATATTATAGAAACTCTTTTTAGACGAAAATATATTGTACGCAAAAAGAAACTTTTAACTCCCACTTCAACAGGTATTCAATTAATTGATACAATAAACAACAAGATGCTAAAGTCTGCTGAACTAACAGGAACTTGGGAAAAACAATTAAAAGAAATTGAACTAGGAACATACAAGGCTGCTACCTTCATAAAAAACATGAAGCAAATGGTTGATGCTTTGGTTTATGAAGTTCGAATGGAAGATAGAGCAAACATATCTCATAGAACTGTAAAACCAGTCACAAAAACCAAGAAGAAGTCTACTGGAATTTCTTCTGAAAAATGTCCAAAATGTAAACAAGGATCTATTATTAAAGGAAAGAACTTATATGGATGTAGCGCTTATAAAGAAGGTTGTGATTTTAGAATGCCTTTTAGTTTTCTAAACAAAAAATTATCAGAGAAACAATTAATTCGTTTACTAAAAAAAGGAAGCACAGTTAAACTTAAAGGATTTAAACAAGATGGCAATAGAATAGACGGAACTATAACATTTAATAACGAATTCCAATTATCTTTAAATCAAAAAGATAAGGACAATAAAAAGTCTGGAAAAATGATTTGTCCTAAATGCAATAAAGGAGAGATTATTAAAGGGAAAACAGCTTATGGCTGTAGCGCTTATAAAACAGGTTGTGATTTTAAATTTTTGTTTGAAGAGATTAGAAATAAAGCTGCTGGGCAAAAACTAACAAAGGAATTGGTTTATAAAATTATAAGTTCATAAATGTTAGAAGAAAAGCACCAGCATTTCTTCATATACAAGC
>JAQXDJ010000366.1 GCA_029251425.1 Vicingaceae bacterium | reverse complement strand
ATAATTCAACATTATTATTGCTGTAAAAAGATGCAATAGAATTGTTAGATATTGAGCTGTTGATTCCAACTGGGAAATTAACGATACTAAAGTTTCTATCTGAAATGTCAAAAAATGTTCCATTAGAACATATTATCATAATACGAGCTTGTGTTGTTGCATGATTTGGAACTGTAATTGTTTCGCTCCCATCATTAGGGGTGTTTGTAGCAATTATAATAGGGTATGTTTGTCCTCCATCTTTAGAAAGTAGAATGTCAACATTTGCACAACTTACTGGTGCACTCTCAGTTCCTGCCGCATTCCATGTAATGGTTTCATTCGTATATCTTTCCCATGTAATTCCTGTTGTAGTAGGGTTTGTTACAATAAAAGGACCAGAATTTCCATCTACAATTACAGACACATCTGTATGGTCGTTACATCCTCCACCAGAAGCGTTATCTCTAACTACAGCTCTAAAATTAAGAACTCTAGAGACGCTAGGTAAAACTTCCCATTGGTTAGGAACGCCAAGAGATAGTTTAAATAATTCGGGGAAGTAACGTGTTGGGTTAGTTGAAGGTTCGTATGATCTAAAATTAGGACCACTAGTTGCTGTTGCTAAAGGTGGTTGAGTTGAAATTTCTTTGTCAAATTGTTCCCATGAGTAAGTTAACGCGTCTCCATCCGCATCTGATGCTGTTGCAGTAAGTGCAAAAGGAGTATTAGCAGGTATTGTAATGTTCCCATCAATATTTGTACTAGTAATATTTGGTACGTTATTAGTTAGTGGTGTTTTAACAGCACATGAATTACCTGAGCCAGTTATGTAAGCACCAATTTGCTCCAAACTAATCCCGTGAAATGCATCATCGCTATTACCTTGTACATTAGGTGTGCAAATTCCTGCATATGCCATAATTGAGCTACCACTCCCAGGTTCATACGCAGTTGAATTCTCTCTGTTTCCACTACATGAGTTGTTATAACTGTGGCTTGCTCTAAACTGGTGCCCCATTTCATGAGCCACATAATCAATGTCAAAAGGATCTCCTTGAGGATTTGGACTTCCTGTAACACCTCTTGCTTTTTGAGAATTAGAACAAACTACTCCAAAACCTGCAATTCCTCCTCCTCCAGTACTAAATACATGTCCGATGTCATAATTTGCACTGCCAATAGTTCCATTTATTGTTGCTTGGTTCTCGCCAAGCATTGCACCACCACTATTGTTTGTGTAAGGATCACTTCCTGCGTTTGTAAATATTAATAAATTATTATTAGGAATAATCGTAGTTGTGACAGCAATATCTCTTTCGTAAAGCCCGTTAACTCTATTCATTGTAGTAACCTGAGCTGCTAAAGCGCCACTTGTAGTACCTCCCCCAACAGCTGTAGCGTATTCACCGGTACATGCAAGTGCTAGTCTGTAGGTTCTCAGTTGGCAATCTCCAAAGCTTTTATTGACTAAAGCACCTTTTGTATCAATAATTTCTTCATCAAATCCACATTCATGTCTATTAAAAGATTTATAATCTTTTCTATAATAAACTTGATAGTTGCTTACATCTCCTTTGCTGTATGGGTCAATAAATATAGTTCCTTTTTCTGGAGATAAAATCATTGCATGAAAACCATGAGGAGTTACATCCAGTTTGACAACCTCTTTATTGTTAGTAGTACTTACAGCATTGTAAGTTCTAATTTCAGGGAATTTAGTCATTAACCCTGGGTGCATTGTTGTATTTTGGTAAACTTTGTAATTGGTAAATCCACCATCAGGAGTAGGTAGTGAGATAATTATTGGAGCACTTTTGTCTCCATCACTTTTAAGTTTGGCATATTGCAAACTATTATTAAGTGTTGTTAAATTAAGGCTCATAACCTTATATTTATTTGGTTGTACGAACCTGTTATTTTTATTTTCTTTTATATCTGATTCTTTAATCTGAGACCAAGCATTAACCGAGTTTTGAGAGAAAGAAAGGTTTGCCATTAAAAAACAGGCTGTTGTAATTGAAATTTTTCTGAAAGTAGAAAAAGTAGATTTTTTCATAAGTAAGTGTATTAATTTTAGTTAGCGACCGTTAAATTACGCTTTTACAATTAATAAACAATATTAAGGTTGTAAAGATAAGTTTTGAAATATTAGATTATCATAAATCAACCTTTGATTATCAGTAGCTTGTAGTGTTTTGTTGAAAAGAGTTATTATTATTGGAAACCAAAGAAGCTAAGAAATGTCGCTGAACAGATATTTGTAACTTTTGTTGTCGTGCTCATATGTTTTAGATGTAATGCCATTTTTACTGAATTGTATCGGGTTTTTAAAAATACTTCCATCATAGCA
>JAQXDJ010000358.1 GCA_029251425.1 Vicingaceae bacterium | reverse complement strand
TCCCTTGAGATGGATAAATATCAGCAGTAAGAATTTGTAAGCTGAGGTGGAGAAAAATTGAATGAAGTAAACTTTAAAACCATGGAGAGTAAAAATACTCCTAACCTTTATTTCGCTGGTGAAGTATTAAATATTGATGCCTTAACAGGTGGGTTTAATTTCCAAAATGCGTGGACAACCAGCTGGATTGCTGCTCAGAGTATTTGTAATTAGCTCGTCATTGCGAATTTTTAATTGGTAATTGAGCGAAGCCGAAATGCCTAATTAAAATGAAGCAATCTCCTCAAAAAAATAAGATTGCTTTGAGTAGGTTGTTGTGTCTGGATTCCCGCCTGCGCGGGAAAGGAGTGTTTGATTAACAAAAGAAAAAATAATCTTTCATTGCCTTTTGCTTTAAATCTTCAAAATGCTTTTTAATTTCTTCTTGAGCAGTAGAGTTAGCAACAGTTACAATGCTTTGAGCATTTTCTATTTTTTCAAGTTCATTAAACCCTAACATTTCTTTATCGTAAATGTGTTTTCCAATCTTTTTTGGGTTATCGCAAATCCATTGAAATTCAATGTTTTTTTCGATTAAGATTTTAGCCAAAGATTTTCCTTTTCTTCCTGCTCCCCAAACTACCAGATTTTTAGAGCTATCATATTCTTGTTGGAGGAAATACTTCGCTTTAATCGTTATAAAGGTATTGTCAGCGTAGTTCTCGTCTGTTCGTGATGTTCTTGTAGCATAATCTCTCCAATGGTGCAAGATTTTATCGCAAGCAATCGGCTTTAATCCATTAATATAAAAACGAAAGGTTAAATCATAATCTTCTGGGTAAGTATTAGGTCTTAGGGCATCACATTTTTCAAAATCAGAACGGTAAACCATCCAGCAAGGAGAGGGAATAACACATTCTTTGTAGATTTCTGAAAAGTTAGTTCCATTTTGAGTTAAGCCATTTAGCCATTGCTCATAATTCTTAAAACCTTCTCCCAATTCATTTTCTGAAAAATATTTAACTAAACCAATAGCAATATTTCCTTCGCCTTTTTGTAGAAGGTTAGAACTCATAACCGATAATTTATCTAAAGTCATCATATCATCAGAATCCATTCTGGTAATAAACTCACCAGAACTTTTTAAATAAGCTAAACGTAATGCTTCAATTATTCCTTTGCCATTATTTTTTAATGGTTTTACACGGTTATCATTGTTGGAGTAGGTTTCTAAAATAGAAAAGCTGTTGTCTGATGAGCCATCATCAACCGCTAATAGTTCCCAGTTTTGGTAAGATTGTCCAATAATTGAATCTAAACATTGTTCTAAAAACTGAGCAGTATTTTTAACCGGCATTATTATACTCACCAAAGGGTTTTTCATAATTCAAAAATCGGAATAATACGGTTACTTTTGAGGTAATGAAAAAAACAATTTCAATAATTGGTGGTGGTCCTGCAGCAATGTTGTTGGCAGCTCATTTAGATCCTAATTTATTTGAGGTAACTATTTATGAAAAAAATAAAGCTTTAGGTAGAAAGTTTTTAGTTGCTGGAAAGGGCGGTTTTAACCTTACTCATTCAGAAAATATAGATGATTTTATTTCAAGATATACTCCTTCTATTTTTCTGCAAAAAGCATTGAAATCTTTTACCAATAAAGATTTAAGAGATTGGTTAGATTCATTAAGTATTCAAACATTTATAGGAAGTAGTAAACGTATTTATCCTGAAAAAGGAATAAAACCCATTGAAGTTTTAACCGCTATTTTAGAAGATTTAAAACAAAAAGGTGCTCAACTTAAAACAGAACAAAACTGGTTGGGCTGGAATGATAAAAATGAATTGGTTTTTGAATCAGGTTTAGAAGTTCAATCTGATATTACTGTTTTTGCTTTAGGCGGAGCGAGTTGGAAAAAGACAGGTTCAACCGGAGAATGGACTAACTATTTTTCAAAAAACGACATTAACATTATTCCATTTCAGGCATCAAATTGTGCATATAAAATTGATTGGGAAAATGAGTTTTTATCAAAAAGTGAAGGAAAACCACTTAAAAACATCGTTGTTTCATGTAAAAATGCATCAAAAAAAGGTGAAACTGTGATAACTCAATTTGGTTTAGAAGGTGGGGCAATCTATGCGTTGAGTCCTCAAATTAGAGAAGAGTTGAACCAGCATAAAAAAGCTAACATTACAATTGATTTGAAGCCAGCTTTTACAGTTAAAGAAATTGTAGAGAAACTGACTATTGGTAAACTTACACAACAATTGGTAAAAACAATTAAGCTAGAAAAACCAAAAATAGACTTACTTAAAACTTATTTAACTAAAGAAGAGTTTTTAGATGTGGACTTTTTAGCAAAAACAATTAAAGCGTTTCCGTTAGAAGTAAATGGGATTGCTCCTTTAGATGAAGCAATATCTACAGTAGGAGGAATTGACCTCAATGAGGTAGATGGAAACTTTGAGTTGAAGCAATTGAAAGATTCTTTTGTAATAGGTGAAATGTTAAATTATGATGCTCCAACAGGAGGTTATTTATTACAAAGCTCCTTTAGTATGGGAGTTTTTGTTGCTAATCATTTAAATACTACGCATGAAAAAAGTTAAATTGATTTGGGTCTTTAGTGGTCCTGATGCAGAGAATAGGGCAAAAGATAAATTGATCCTTTTAGATGAGTGCTGTGACAAAAATGAAATAGAGCATTATTCAGGAACTGAATATATAAGCCATATTTCTTGGTTAACTTATTTAATCGTTTCTGAAGAGGATAGGGCTAAAAAATTGGAGAAGCTAAGCCCTACAAGAGAAGAAGATTTTGACGCTTAATCTATTGATTTAAAGAATCGATTCCATCTATATTTTTTACCAGCTTTAGGATTTTTGTTTACGGAAAGCAAAACAGTAGTTGCTTCTCCAATAATATGATCTTCAGGAACAAATCCCCAGTAACGAGAGTCTGAACTGTTGTGTCTATTATCACCCATCATAAAGTAGTAATCCATTTTAAAGGTATAAGTTGTTTCTACTTTACCATTTATAGTAAAAGAATTGTTTCCCAATTCTAATTTATTCCCTTCAAATTGCTCAATTATTCTTTTGTAAAGATGGATGTTGTTAGTATCTAAAGCTACGGTTGAACCTTTTTGAGGGATAACAAGGTTACCAAAATAATCTACATTCCAGTTATAATTTTTATGGTGAGGGAAAATGTAGTCAGCGTAGCCTGTAGGGTTAATTTTTAAAGGAGAAATGTTGGTGATGTAAGCTAATTTTTTTAAGCTATTTTTTGCAGAATCGGATAAGGTTAACTGCCAAAAATGTTTGCTTCCAGTTCTCCCTCCTTCAGTAATATCATATTTAAGAAGTGTGTCATTAGTTGAGTTTTTCCAGG
>JAQXDJ010000348.1 GCA_029251425.1 Vicingaceae bacterium | reverse complement strand
GTAATTCCATTATCAGAGAGTTTGTTTTTTATAATAGGCTCAATAGCGAGGTCTTTTAAAAGGTGTTCAATAGGGTTTTCAATATCTTTAAACTCATTGACCATTTTAATGATGACGTTACCAAAACGATTCCCAAAAATTTTTTCTTTTGTTCCAGAAATTAACATTGTGGTACTATCAATAACCTCTTCTAAACTTTCTATTTTTTGATTAATATCAATTGTTTGTTCTTCTCCGTTAATACTAATTTTCATTTCAACCCCTTCCCCATTGTCATCAGTAGTCATAGAGTAGTTAAAAGAATCTTCATCGTCATCATCCGATTCAATCTCAAAATGTTGGCTCACCCATTTTTTGATAGATTTAGTTTTGTTGGTAATAGAGTCTGTTTCGATGGTAATATCAGAAGTTGAATTGGCCAACTGTTTGTGAATAAAACTAACAGATTCATTGTCCTCAAAGCCAATAACAACATCATTTAACGCATCATTAACCAGTTGATTGAATTGGGCTTCCTTAACCTTAAGGCCATTATTAATCCAATACATTTGAACCCAAATGATCCCTATTAATGAGAAACCCATTAAGGCAATTAAAATGTATGGAGTTTTCTTTTTCATGTTTCTAAATTCTATTCAAATTTAACGTTTAAGAGCTTCCATCACTAAACTTTAACTTTTCCTTAACTTTCTTTATGAGAGTGTTAACACCCTGCATGAGCTTCTCCTTGTAGATTTGTACTGTAAATAATTGTTAAACATAAAACTCAAAATAACATGAAAAATTTTAAAACATTATTAATACCTTTTGGCTTAATTGCTTTGGTAGTAGGAATATTTTCTTTTACCAATCACAATGATAGTGAAAATGAAAAATGTAAGATAAAAATTGTAAAGATTGTAAATGGAGTAAAAACAGAAGTAGATTCTACTTTTGATTGCTCAGATAAAATGGAATGGGTTTCATCATTTGGAGGAGATGAGGGAGATTCTCTTCAGAAGATGATAAAAATGATGATGATTGAAGGGGGAGATTCTAATGAATTTAGCTTTGAGATTAACATTGAAAGTGATGAAGAAAACTCAATGAAGTTTAAAGGAGAAGATGGTGAAGAAGTAGAAATGCATTTTGACATGAAAATGGTGGATGGAGAAGATGGCGTTATGAAAATGATGATTAATGGAAAAGAGATGGAGATAAAGTTGGGAGACATCACAAAGCATTTAGAGCACTTGGGGGAGAACATTAAAATCATAGATGATGAATCAGGGAAAGTTGAAATTAGAATTGATACCGATGAAGATGGAGGAGAGTCAGAAACAGTTGAAATTATTAAAGCAGTTGATGATGACGGAAATGTAACCGTTAAAAAAACGGTGAATGGGAAAGAAGTAGAGTTTGATGAAGAAGATATGAAAAGTATGCATGCCGGACATAAAGTGATGATGATTAAAGGAGGAAAAGGTGCTCATCATAAAGGAGAACATGAAATGGTAATTGATGTAAATATAGAGGGAGATGATGGGAAAGAAATGAAGAAAATTGTGATTATCTCAAAAATGACAAAAACAGAAAAGCCTTCAAAAAATATTCCTACAGCAGTTGATATGGATAAAAAAGAGCTGATCGTTGATCGATTAAAATTTAGCCCAAATCCAAATGACGGGAAGTTTGATTTAAACTTTAAATTAAAAGATCAAAAACCTGTTCAAGTTAAAATTGTTGACATGCAAGGAAAAGAAGTTTACAGTGAAATGGTAAAAGATTTTGATGGTAAGTATGCTAATAAAATTGACATAAGTGAAAATGGAGAAGGAATTTATATCCTTCAAATCGTTCAAGGTAAAAAAGCAAGCACAAGTAAGATTGTGATTAAGTAAAGCTCTGTAAATAGTTAATGCGATAAAACCCTAGGTGATTTTTCATCTGGGGTTTTGTTGATATATATTACTTTCTTAGTACCTTTCGGCAAACTAAAAACTAGAGTTATGTCGTTAATGATGCCTTTTAATTTTAATCAGTGGATTGAAGATAATAGAGACAAGTTAAAGCCGCCAGTAGCCAATAAAAGTATTTATCCAATGGGTAAAGATTTTATTGTAATGGTTGTTGGAGGTCCTAATGCTCGAAAAGATTATCACTTTAATGAAACAGAAGAATTGTTTTACCAATTAGAAGGAGATATTGAAGTAACTATTCAACAAGATGGTAAAGCTGTAAAAGTTCCAATTAAAGAGGGCGAAATGTTTTTATTGCCTGCTAATATTCCACACAACCCTGCTCGTTCAGCAAATTCTATTGGTTTGGTTATAGAAAGAGTAAGAAAAGGAACGGATTATAAGGATGGTTTAATGTGGTTTTGTGATGAATGTAATCATAAATTATACGAAGAACGATTTACTTTAAATGACATCGTTGTTGATTTTTTAGATGTGTTTAAGAAATTTTATAATTCTGAAGAACACCGAACTTGTAACAACTGTTGGCATGTAATGGAAACAGACCCTAAATTTACGGATAGCTAGTAATGAAAATTAACGGACACGGACATATATTACCAGAACCACATCAAATCCCTCAATTTATGAAGGATAAAAAACTGTTTTGGATAGATGACGACAAAAAGTTTATGCGTCAAGGAGATTGGTCAAGGCCAATTACTGACCCTAGTTTCTTTTTAAAAGAGAAGTTGGAATGGATGGAGAAAAACAACATTGCTCATGGAGTAATGCTGAATCTTTCTCAAGTTTATTGTAACGGCTGGGAAAGACAAGATACTAAGGATGCCATAACATGGCAAAACGATTTTAATGCATCCGTACAAAATGATAATCCAGATAAATTTACCTGTGGATTTGTGGTTCAGCCAAGGTATATGGATGATGCATTAGCAGAAATAGATCGTTGTGTAAATGAATTAGGAATGAAGTTGTTGTGTTTACCAACACATTATTTAAACGAAAAAGCAGAGTGGGTTTCAGTAGCAGACGAATCATGCAACCCTATTTATGAGTTGGCGAATAAGTATGGATTAGCGTTGGAAATTCATCCTTATGATGCACCTAAAATGATTAAACTAAAAGATGAAAATTGGAGGTTTCATTTAGTTTGGATGATGGCACAAAGTGCTGACACATTACATTTATTTACACTAAAGAATATACCGAATAAATACCCTAACATTAGAACGTGTTTTGCACATGGGTGCATGTTAGGACAAGCAAATTATGGAAGAAGGGTGCAAGGGTTTAACGGAAGACCAGATTTGTTTGAAGGAACAGAAAGTCCGCAAACAACACTAGGGCATAAAAATTTGTTTTTTGACACACTGGTTCATGATCCTTATACCTTGCAATTATTAAAACATAGAGTAGGAGTTCCACAAATTATTGCTGGATTAGACGACCCTTACCCTTTAGGCGAAATGGAATCAGTTGCAGATTCTTATCCAGGAAAAGTAATTGATGATGCTATTAAATTAGAAATTATTGCAAAATCAGAAGCTGATGCAATCTGGAGTACTAATGTGCTAAAATGGTTGGGGTAATTCTTTTCTCTACCTTTGTGTTATGTTCAAAAGGCTATTATTCATTTTTATTTTCTTATGTGTTTTTATTACTTTAAAAGCACAAAGTCCTGTTGATACAACTTATAGTGAAGACTTTAAGCCAGGAAGAATGGGGTTGGTTGCTGGAGGAGGAAGTGTGTTTTATGGAGGAATGCTAACAGGTTTAGCAACAGTTTGGTATGAAGATAATAATTTTATCGGTTTTCATTTTAAAAACGATAATGCTGGATGGTTACAAATTGATAAGTATGGTCATGCTTACACCACTTATGCAATGGGGAAATTGGGAATGAACGCCATGCGTTGGACAGGGAGTAAACGTAAAAAAGCAATTTGGTGGGGAGGATCTTATGGCTTTCTTTTTATGACTTCTGTAGAAATTTTAGATGGTCATTATGCTGAGTGGGGCTTTTCACCAATGGATGCGGTTGCAAATGCTTCGGGGAGTTTATTATTAATTGGTCAGGAACTAGCTTTTAAAAAGCAAATATTAACTTATAAATTCTCTTATCATCATACCGAGCTAGCACAGTTAAGACCTGGATTATTAGGTGATTCTGACATCTCAAGAGTTGTGGCTGATTATAATGGACAAACTTTTTGGTGGTCGTTAAATTTAAGGTCTGTGTTTAAGCACCAAGAATATTTACCTAAGTGGTTGAATATTGCTGGGGGCTATGGAGCTTATGGCATGCTCTCATCAGAAAATAATCCAAGAATTTATAGGGATGGAGCATTTTTACTACCTGTTGAGCGGTATAGGAGTTATTATTTATCGTTAGATATAGATTTCGATCAAATTCCAACCCGTTCTAAATTTTTAAAATCGACTTTTTTCTTTTTAAATATGATAAAGGTGCCTTTACCAACATTTGAGGTAAATACATTGGGAGAACGAAAATTTCATCCTTTCTTTTTTTAGATTTCTTTTTGATAAGAAACAACATCTAAAGCTTTCCCAAATTTTACACCTATGTTTTTGAGGTGACCAACTTTAAAATAACCATCTTTTTCAAATAAAGAAATACTCCCAGAATTATTCGCAGTAACTACTGCAACAAGGTTGTCTATTTCATTTCTTTTAGCAATATTTTCTAAATATGATATGGTTGTTTTACCAATGCCTTTACCAGTAAAACCTTTATCTAAGTACAAAGTTATTTCAGCAGATTTATCGTAAGCTTCTTTATATCTGAATTGAGATAAATAGCAAAACCCACAAACAGCACCATCAAAAAAAATAAGGAATGATTGGTATTTTGAATGACCAACAGAAACCATTTTTTTAAGTTCTTCAGAAGCAATTGCTTCTAAATGAAAAGTAGCAGTAGAGTTTAATACGTACCAATTGTATATGGTTAATGCTTGGCCGATGTTCTCTTTGGTTATGGGTTTAAATTCAATATTCATACAGTAAAATTAGTGTTTCCTGTTTTAAAGTTAATGATAAATCTGCTGAAAGAAATTAGGTATATTTGTTGGTATAAGAGAAACCTATGAAGCGTTTAGCAACTATTATTATATTTTTAACAGTATTATCAAGTGCTTCTTTCTCACAAAAAGAGCCTGTACTGAGCGAAGCCGAAGTATTTACACATCAAGATACGTTAAGAGGAACAATTACACCAGAAAGAGCTTGGTGGGATGTTACGTATTATCATTTAAGTGTTGCTGTTAATATTGGTGAAAAGTCTATTTCGGGGAACAATTTGATTCAGTATAAAGTATTAAATTCTAATCAAACCCTACAAATAGAGCTGCAGGAACCTTTAAGTATTTCTAAAGTAATTCAGAATGGCAATGAGTTAGTATTAAGGAAAGATGGTTATTCTTATTTTATAGAAATTCAAGAAAAACAAGCTGTTGGAACAATTAACGAGTTAACTGTTTTTTATGAGGGAGAACCTCAAGAAAGTAAAAACCCACCCTGGAGTGGAGGGTTAACATGGAAGAAAGATGAAACAGGAAATGACTGGTTAGTAACTACTTGCCAAGGAGATGGAGCAAGCTTATGGTGGCCCAATAAAGACCATGCTTATGATGAGCCAGATAGTATGTTAATTAGCATAACTGTTCCAAAACATTTAATGGATGTCTCTAACGGTCAGTTAAGAAGCGTAGTGGGGAACGAGAAAACAAAAACTTACAACTGGTACGTTTCTAACCCTATTAATAATTATGGCATTAATATGAATATTGGAGATTTTGTACATTTTAATGAAATATATAAAGGGTTAAAAGGAGATTTAAAATGTGATTATTATGTATTAAGAGAGAATTTAGAAAAAGCTAAGAAACAATTTAAGGAGGTACCACGAATGCTTACTGCTTTCGAATATTGGTTTGGTTCATATCCGTTTTATGAAGATGGATATAAGTTGGTTGAGGTTCCGTATGCAGGAATGGAGCATCAGAGTTCAGTAACTTATGGCAATGGATTTAAAAATGGTTATAAAGGGAGAGATGTTAGCGGAACAGGTTGGGGAATGAAATTTGATTTTATCATTGTTCACGAGTCTGGACATGAGTGGTTTGCCAACAACATTACCCATAAAGATGTTGCAGATATGTGGATACATGAAAGCTTTACTTCTTACTCCGAAAACTTGTTTTTAGATTATCATTTTGGCACAAAAGCATGTAATGAATATGTAAAAGGGATTCGAAAAAATATTTTGAACGATAGCCCAATAATTGGCACTTATAATGTTCATCATGTAGGTTCTGCTGACATGTATTATAAAGGAGCCAATATTTTACATACTTTAAGACAATTAGTTGAAGATGATGAGTTATGGAGAGCTATTTTAACAGGGTTAAATAAAACGTTTTACCATCAAACAGTTACATCAAAGCAAATTGAAGATTATATCAGTACAAAAACTAAAAAGGATTTGTCAGCTTTCTTTAATCAATATTTGAGAACTAAAGATGTTCCACTTCTTGAATATAAAATGGTTGATAATAGAATGGAATACAGGTATCAAAATGTAGTTGAAGGTTTTGATATGCCAATAAGAACGTTTATAAATGGAAAAGAACATTGGATTTTTCCTTCTGTTGAGTGGTCAACATATAAACATGAAGATAAAAAAGTTGAAATTATGTTTGATGAAAATTTCTATATCAGTTATAAAGATTTAACAACCAATTAAATTTGCTATTTTTGATAGGTGATCAAACTTCTCCAGACTATACTATTTACCATCCTTTTTATCATTTCTGGGGATGTATTTTCTCAATATTCTGACAAAGAACAGGTTCAAATAGATTCTCTTTCTGCTATTATAACTAATTCTAAAGATGATCTTCAAAAAGTTAAAGCTTATGCTGATTTGTATGCTGTTTTATATGTTCAAAATTTAGATACGGTAATTGATTTGGCGAATCAAATTATTATCATTTCAAACGAAAACCTGAAGCATGACATTTCAAAAGAAGATGAATTTTTATATAAGAAATACTTAGCTTCAGCAATATCTGATATTGGTTATGTTTATGATGATTATGGTAGAATAAAGGAAGCTTCAAAAAAATATTACGAAGCATTAAAAATACAGGAGGAAATTGGAGATAAAAAAGGTGCGTCATCTTCCTTGAATAATTTAGGGTTATTGTTTGATGGGCAAGGAGAATCAGAAAAAGCTTTAGACTTTTATTTTAAAAGCATTAAACTCAGTAAAGAACTTGGTGATGGTCCTAGTTTAGCTGTTAACTATGTAAATATAGGAGCTATTTACAGGAATAAGAATGAATTAGACTTAGCTCTAGAATACTTCTTTAAGTCATTGGATTTAAGAGATACTACAGAGTATTTTGAACTTGCAAATTCTTACAGCAATATTGGACTAGCGTATGCTGAAGATAAACAATTTGAAAAGGCTTTTACATATTTAAATAAAGCACTCAGTTTAAGAATTGAGCTTGGTGATGAGGAAGGTGTAGCCTTATCTTATGTTAATCTTTCAGACTTTTATTACACAAAAAATGATATGCTTAATGCTAAAAAAAATGCAGAAAAAGCATACCAATTATGTAAGGATTTAGGAATACCAGAGGATGTGCAAATAAGCACAGAAATATTAAGCGAAATACATAAAAAGCTAAAGAACTATAAAGAAGGTTGGGAGTTTTATGAGATTTATATCCAAACACGTGATAAACTCAGGAATGATGAAAATATAACATCAATTATTGAGCAAAATTCTCAATTTGAGTTTGATAAAAAGCAGGCGATAAAAGAAGCAGAACATCAAAAGGATCTTGAAATTTTTGCTGAAAAAGAGAAAAGTCAAAAATTGATTACACTTGCTGTTATTGTTATTCTATTAGTTGTTTTTCTTTCTTTAATTATTATTGTAAAAAGGTTAAAAGTTACTCGAAAACAAAAAAAGGTTATTGAGTTTCAAAAACAAGATATTGTAGATTCAATTACTTACGCTAAGAGAATTCAAGAAGCAATTCTTCCAACAATAGCAGCAATTAAAAAAGTGTTGCCGAATAATTTTATTTATTATAAACCTAAAGATATTATTGCGGGTGATTTTTATTGGGTTGAAGAAGTAGGGAATAAAGTATTTTTTGCGGTGGCAGATTGTACTGGACATGGTGTGCCTGGGGCAATGGTGAGCGTGGTATGTAATAACGCCCTTAATGCAGCTATAAAGGAATATAATTTAACAGACCCAGGGCAGATCTTAGATAAGACAAGAGACATTGTGGTTGAGCAATTTAATAAATCAACTACAGTAAATACTAGCGGTATTAGAGATGGGATGGATATTGCATTATGTGTTTTAAATAAGAAAACGAACGAAATTTTTTATGCAGGTGGCTATAATTCTTTATGGGTAATTAAAAATGAAACAAACAAGATTGAAGAAGTGAAAGCAGATAGGCAATCTATAGGAAAAACAGAGAGCCCTCAACCGTTTAAAACAAACATTGTTCAACTCAATACTGGAGATCAAATTTATTTGTTCTCAGATGGGTTTGTTGATCAGTTTGGTGGTGAAAAAGGGCGAAAAATGATGAACAAGAGGTTTAAAGAGTTATTAATGTCGATAAGGAAGGAATCTTTAGAAGATCAACATGAAAAAATTAATGTTTATTTTGAGGAATGGAAAGGTTCTCATGAACAAATTGACGATGTTTGTGTTATGGGGGTAAAATTTTGATGCGATTTATATATATACTATTCTTTCTGTTGTTTTCCTATTCAGCAGTAGCTCAAAATTTTGCGGATAAAGATTATTATCTCGTAGATAGTTTAGAGATAGATAAGGTTTCAGAATCTGACAAAAAAATGTTAGACAGTTGCTTAGCATTTTTTCATCAAGCTAAAGATGATACTACTCGTTTAAAAGGCATTAATACTATTGTTGAAGAAAGTTGGGACGATAATGTTTGGCCAAAATATAACATGTGGGCATATATTTTTGTTCAAGAAAAGTTGAAAGAAAACCCAAACGAAAAAGTTAAAAGAAAATTATTACTTCGATTAGCTGGATCAATCAATAACATAGGTTATCATGAAAGTACTAAAGGGAATATTGTAGATGCTTTAGTTTTTTATAAAAAGGGGTTAAAAATTCAAGAAGAAATTAACTCTAAAGAGGGGATGGCAACTAGTCATAATAATATAGGAACTGTTTATAAAAAGCAAGGAGATGTTCCAACAGCACTTGAACATTATCATAAAAGTTTAAAGTTATATCAAGAGATTGATAATATAAGTGGTTTGGGTCAAGCACTAAACAATATTGGAAATACATATCATGAACAAGGAGACCCTAATTTAGCGTTAGAATATTTTCATAGAGGTCGTAATCTTTATAAAAAGGCAGGCGATGAAAGATCGGAAGCTACAATTTTAAATAATATAGGGTATTCCTATTTTAAAAAAGAAAACATATCTAAAGCATTAGATTATTATAACCAATCTATCGATATCCGAAAAAAAATGAATGATATTAGAGGGATAGCCACCTGTTATAATAACATTGCCTCAGCTTATAATTACCAAGGAGACATTAAACAAGCAATGACTTATTATCTAAAAAGCAATAAGATTTATAAAGAGCTCGGATATAAACTAGGACTTTCTACAAGCTCAATAAATGTTGCTAGAGTTTATTATTCTCAAGGAGATAAAAACGAAGCAAAAAAACATGCCCAGTTGGGATTAGAAATAGCAGAAGCAGTTGGTTCTCCAACTAATATACAGAGTGCTGCGAAACTGTTAAGTGAAATTTATGGAGATGAGAATAAAGGAATGAAAGCGTTTGAAATGCATAAGCTTTATATTGTAATGCGGGATAGCGTTAAAAATCAAAACAATGAAAAAGCATTGATTCAGCAAAATGCTAAATATCAATATGAAAAAGAGAAAACCATTGATGATGCAGAAAGAGACAAGCTTATCGCTCTTAAACAAAAAGAAAAAGAGAAGCAGACAATTATATCTTATGGAGCGGTTTTAGGGTTACTACTAGCAATTGGGTTTGCTTTTTTTGTATTTAGCAGGTTGAAAATTACTCGAAAACAAAAACTGTTAATAGAAGCTCAAAAGGGTGAAATAGTTGATTCGATTACTTACGCTAAGAGAATACAAAAAGCAATTTTACCAACTCCAGAATTGATTAGTAAATTGTTGCCTGATAGCTTTATTTATTATAAGCCAAAAGATATAATTGCCGGAGATTTTTATTGGGTAGAAAAAGTAGGAGACAAAGTCTTTTTTGCTGTTGCTGATTGTACAGGTCATGGAGTTCCTGGAGCAATGGTAAGTGTGGTTTGTAATAACGCTTTAAATAGTAGTTTGAAAGAGTTCGGGTTGCAAGATCCAGGAGAAATTTTAGATAAAACAAAGGAAATTGTTGTGGAACAATTTAATAAGACAAGCAACACGATTCCTTCACTTGATAATATCAGAGACGGAATGGACATTGCTCTGTGTGTTTTGAATATTAAGACAAATGAATTGCAATACTCAGGAGCTTACAATCCTTTGTGGTTAGTAAGAAGTGGAGGTGCTGCTATTGATGAGGTAAAAGCAGATCGGCAACCAATTGGTAAAATAGACAAGAAGAAATCATTTACAACAAACACTGTTAAGCTACAAAAGAGCGATACAATTTACCTTTTTACAGATGGATTTGCTGATCAGTTTGGGGGAGTTAAAGGTAAAAAAATGATGATGAAACCATTTAAAAAGTTTTTACTTTCAATCACTAATAAAACAATGCCTGAGCAAAGGACAGCTATTAAAAGCCATTTTAAAAGTTGGAAGGGAAATCTTGAGCAGGTAGATGATGTTTGCGTAATGGGAGTTAGATTTAATCTATCTCCCAAGTAACACCACTATTCATTAATTCATCAACGGAGTTAATTTTTGCATTCTCTTTTTCACCTTCAATTTGTTTCCAAACATTATCATCAAAAGAATCAGCAGCTACTTGTCTAATTACACCAAAGGCAACAGGAAATTCTGGAGCAGACATGTTGATTAGCATATTATGTAAAGTATTGTCCTCGCAATGAGCATCATGTACTAAAACATCAGCTTCAGTAATTCCATTCTCACCAATAGTAACAATCTCTAAGTTAAAGCCTTTTAAAACAAGACCTTTGTTTTTTTCTTTACCAAAAATCATCGGTTCACCATGAGTCAGCCAAAGTTGTCTATCTAATTTTACATCTTTAGCTGTAACATCAGCAAAAACTTTATCATTAAAAATAATACAGTTTTGTAAGATCTCTACTAGTGAGGTTCCTTTGTGCTTTTCAGCCTCAATCATAACTTCTGCCATTCTTTTTGGGTCAATATCAATTACCCTTGCAAAAAAGTTTGCTTCAGCTCCCAGTGCTAGTTTTCCAGGGTTAAAACTTCTATCAACTGTTCCTTGCGGAGAAGATTTTGTTTTAATTCCTGTTGCAGAAGTTGGGGAAAATTGACCTTTAGTTAAACCATAAATTTCGTTGTTAAACAATAAAATATTAATGTCAATATTTCTTCTTAATACATGAATGTAGTGGTTTCCACCTATTGCTAAAGCATCACCATCTCCAGTAACTTGCCAAACACTTAAGTTCGGGTTAGATAATTTAACTCCTGTTGCAAAAGCTGGTGCTCTACCATGTATCGTATGGAATCCATAAGTATTCATATAATAAGGGAAACGAGATGAACACCCTATTCCTGATATAAATACAATATCTTCTTTTTCTTTGCCAATTTCTGGCATTACTTTTTGAACCGCTTTTAAAATAGCGTAATCTCCACAACCAGGACACCATCTAACATCTTGGTCAGTTTCAAAATCTCTAAAGGTTAATTTATCTTCTACTAAATGTTCCATAATTAGTCCTCTAATATGTTATTAAATTCATTTACTAATTGACTTTTAGAGAAAGGCAATCCTTGTATTTTGTTGTATTGTAAATAGTCAAATTCAGGCAATTCACTTTGTAGCAATTTTATAAATTGACCGTTATTTAACTCGCAAACCACAATCTTTTTATACTTTGCAAAAACAGCTGCAGTATTTTTTGGTAATGGATTGATGTAATTAAAATGTGCGTGAGCAACAGATTTTCCTTGTTCTTGCATTGCTGAAACTGCTGTGTGTAAACCACCATAAGTCCCCCCCCAACCAACAACTAGTAGGTCAGCATCTTCATTTCCATTCACTTCAACATCAGGAATAAAATTAGCAACACGAGCAACTTTCTCCGCTCTTACTTTAACCATTTCCTCATGATTGTTAGGGTCGTAAGAAACATTTCCAGTTATAGCTTGTTTCTCTAAACCACCTATTCTATGTTCTAATCCTTTAGTTCCAGGAATAGCCCATGTTCTATTTAGTTTGTCTTCAGCTCTTGTATATGGATTCCAATCTTTATCACCTTCTTTAGCCATTGCTGGAACAATTTCTTCCATCTCAGCAACACTTTTTATTTTCCATGGTTCAGCACCATTTGCAATAAATCCATCGGTTAATAAAATTACTGGAGTCATGTGCTCAACAGCTAATTTAGCTGCTTTGTAAGCATAATCAAAACAGTTAGATGGGGTGCTTGCCGCAATAACAATTACGGGACTTTCACCATTTCTACCATAAACTGCTTGTAATAAATCTGATTGTTCTGTTTTAGTTGGTAAACCTGTTGAAGGACCACCTCTTTGTACATCAATAATAACGATTGGCAACTCTGTCATCATTGCTAAACCAATTGCTTCACCTTTTAAGGCTAAACCTGGTCCAGAAGTAGATGTTACTGCTAAACTACCTGCAAAACTTGCTCCAATTGAAGAACAAATTCCTGCAATTTCATCTTCTGCTTGAAGTGTAACAATGTTAAAGTTTTTATATTTTGATAATTCGTGTAAAATATCAGAAGCTGGAGTAATTGGGTAAGTTCCTAAAAAGATATCCAGTTTTGCTCGTTCTGCTGCAGCCATTAAACCCCAAGCAGTTGCTTCATTACCCATAATACTTCTGTATTTTCCTTTTGGTAATGTTGCTGCTTTTACTTTATATGAAGAGGGTAACAATTCTACTGTTAAAGCATAATTATAACCAGCTTTCAACGCTAATTTGTTTGCTTTCGCAATTTCTGGGACCTTCCCAAATTTAGTATCTAAATAATCTTCAGTAATTGATAAAGGTCTGCTAAATAACCAGTAAACAATTCCTAAAGCAAACATGTTTTTACTTCGTGATCTAAATTTATTTTCAATATCACAATCCTTAACACTATCCTTTGTTAATTTAGTAATAGGAGCTTCAACAACATTGTACCCTGCCAAAGTTCCATCTTCTAAAGGGTTTGTTGTGTAGCCCGCTTTGTCAAAATCTTTAATTTTAAAATTATCGCTATCAACGATAATTGTTCCTCCATCTCTAATCCAATCTATATTTGCTAAAAGCGCTGCAGGATTCATTGCAATTAAAACATCAGCCTCATCACCTGGAGAAAATATTCGATTACTCCCAAATTGAATTTTAAAACCAGAAACTCCAGCAACAGTTCCTTGAGGAGCTCTAATTTCTGCGGGGAAATCTGGGAAGGTAGCTAAATCGTTACCAATAAAAGCTGCAGTGTTACTAAATTGAGTACCTGTAAGCTGCATTCCATCCCCTGAATCTCCAGCAAATTTGATGACAACTTGATCTATTTCTTCAACTATATTCGACATTCAATTAAATTTAAGGGACAAATTTACGATAACCAACATTAGCATAATAAATAACTCGTACAATTTTATTAGCAATCGTATGTTAAATCAGCATTTTATTTATTTACTTTGTGTTTCATTTCACGAAAACTAAGGCATGGACAAACATTCCTATTTGAGTAACGCTGATGGAGCAGTAATTGAAGACTACTATCAGCAATATCTAAACAACCCAGAAGAAGTGGGTGAAGGCTGGAGAAAATTCTTCGAAGGTTTTGAATTTGCAAGAAAAAATTATGATACTGATGTTCCTGAAGGTTTCGACAAGGAATTTAAGGTTATTGATTTAATAAATGGCTACCGAAAACGGGGTCATTTGTTTACTAAAACTAACCCTGTTAGAGTTCGTAGACAATATTCTCCTAATTTAGATATTGAAAATTATGGGCTTGAAAAAGCTGATTTAGAAACTGTTTTTCAGGCAGGAAATGAAGTTGGAATAGGTCCAGCAAAGTTGAAAGATATTATTTCTCATTTAGAAGAAACATATTGCCAATCTATTGGTATTGAATATGCTTATATTAGAAAGCCAGAAGAAGTAGCTTGGTTAAAAGAAAAAATTGAGTTAAAAAATAGAGCTCAATTTAACAAGGAAGAAAAAAAGCACGTATTACATAAGTTGAATCAGGC
>JAQXDJ010000339.1 GCA_029251425.1 Vicingaceae bacterium | reverse complement strand
CAGTTGGCTAAAATGATGAACAACCATAATGAATACAAAGTATCTATGGAAGAAACACATCATCTACAGAAATTAGATTCTCCAAGTGGAACAGCCATTACTTTAGCCGAAGGAATATTAGAACATAACAATAAACTAAATAGATGGACTGAAAACGATAATTCCACATCTAAAGAGCTTCATATTACAGCGAAAAGAGTTGAAAACGTACCAGGAACACATCAAATAAATTACACATCAGAAATTGATGAAATAGAAATAAAACATACAGCACACAACCGCAAAGGATTTGCAATGGGAGCAGTAATTGCTGCAGAATACATTACAGATAAAAAAGGTATTTTTACCATGGAAGACGTGCTTTTTAATAGTTAAATAAAACAAAAGAATGGAAATTAGTATTAGTGCATTTATAATTTTATCAATAATTTATTTTGTAGCGGCCCATGTTGGTTTATACAAAATATTCGAGAAAATGGGTGAAGACGGCTGGAAAGCTTTAGTTCCTTTTTATGGAACATACCTAGCTGTAAAAATGGTTAAAAAATCATGGGTTTGGACCATTGTTTATTACGTTCCTTTTTTAGGTTTTGTAGTTTGGATGGGACTTATAGTTGAATTAATGAAACTATTAGGAAAAACTGATTTTAAAGACCATTTTTTAGGAGTTGTATTTGCTGGAGTTTACTTGCCTTATATCGGATTTAAAGAAGATGTTAAATTTATTGGATATGATGAAGCAGCTAAATATAAAAAATCATTTAAAAGAGAATGGGCTGATGCTATTATTTTTGCAGTAGTTGCTGCCACAGTTATTAGAGGTTTATACTTAGAAGCTTTTACTATCCCAACTTCATCAATGGAGCGAAAACTATTAATTGGTGATTTCTTATTTGTAAATAAAATGGCTTATGGAGCTAGAGTTCCAAACACCCCAGTAAGTTTCCCTTTTACACACCACAGTTTTCCTGAATCAATACCTTTTGTAGGAGGAAGTCAATCGTATTTAGAATGGATTAAATTCCCTTATACTAAGCTACCTAAAATGGGAGATGTTGAACGTAACGATTGTGTTGTATTTAACTTTCCTGCTGGTGATACTGTTGCTTTAGAAAAACCAGCAAGAATCTATGAACAACTCATTAGAGATGAAATGGCAACTCTTGATGTCTCTGAAAAAAAAGCTAGAGAATTCTTAAATAAAAAATATACAATTAAATCTAGACCTGTTGATAAAAAAGAAAATTACATTAAACGCTGTGTTGGTTTACCAGGAGATAAACTAGAAATAATTGATTCTAAGCTATTAATAAACAATGATGAAGCTTACTTTGATGAAGGTGCTCAATTTAACTACGAAGTAATTGTTCAAGAATACCCATTAACAAAAGAAATTTTATTAAAAAAAGGAATCAATTTTGAATTTACAGAAGAACCATGGTTTGAAAATGGTCAGCCTGTTCTCGATGATATGGGAAATCAAAAAACGTTTAAGCATTGGAATCCTTACGATAAAAACTACTACTATCTAACAATGACAGAGGCAGCTAAACAAAAGTTATCTGAGTTTATGAATGTTGTTTCCATAGAGAAACAAATAACTAAAAAAGAAGATAAACCAAACCCTAGACTAAGTGTTTACCCTAATGACAAACAATATAACTGGACAGTAGATAACTTTGGACCTATTTTAATCCCTAAAAAAGGGGCTACTGTAGAAATTACAGCTAAAACAATACCTCTTTATAGACGAATTATTCAACACTACGAAGGAAATGATTTAGCTATTAACGGAGATAAAATCTTGATTAATGGTGAAGTTGCTACTTCTTACACCTTTAAAATGGACTACTATTGGATGATGGGTGATAACAGACACAATTCTCAAGATTCACGTTTTTGGGGATTTGTTCCTGAAGACCATATTGTTGGAAAAGCTGTTTTCATTTGGATGTCTTGGGACACTAAATATGGAACTGGAATTAGATGGGATAGATTATTTTCATTAGTTCATTAAAAAAAGGAAATCATTGTCAGTTCGAGTAATTTTTTATCTAAAAAATTGTATCGAGAACCAATGATTACAAAAATGGTGTTCTCGATACAAAATTCTTACAGAATTTCACTCGAACTGACATTTTAAAATTAAAGAACTGAAAAAATTAAAAGCACATATTGTTCAATGGATTAAAGCAATGCTTTATGCGCTGATTACAGTAGTAGTTATCAAAACATTTTTCTTTTGGGTTTATGTAGTACCAAGTACCTCAATGGAGAAAAC
>JAQXDJ010000330.1 GCA_029251425.1 Vicingaceae bacterium | reverse complement strand
GCTTTAAAGCTTCTTCATAAGAAATATCGTTATTAAATAACTGACTTAAAATATAATTTGATGATCCATTAAAAATTCCTTTTACAGCCTGGATGGATTCATTTGCATAAAAATCATTCAATATTCTAATTATTGGAATACTTCCACAGACAGCACCTTCATATAAAAAAATTCCATTATTTTCTTTTTCCTTAGCAATCAAATCTTGTAAATTTTCTGCAATCAATTTTTTATTAGCCGAAATCACTTTCTTTCCTATTTCCAAATTTTCTGCTACAATTCCATAAGCTTCTTCCGAAGAACTAATTAACTCAACAATTACATCAACATCTTTATCCCTAATAGTATGCTCATTTGTAGTCTCTATAATTGAATTAATAACAGGACGTTTTTTTGAAGCATTTTTAATAATTACAGTATGTAATCTGTCTTCTTCTTTATTTGTTTTTAAGTAATTATGAAGCCCTTGAGCTACTACTCCAAATCCGTATGTTTTAATATTTTTTGTACTCATATTTATTATTATTTAGCTGACTAAAGTCAAATGATGTTTTAAATTATCTCGTTCCTGTATCGTTGTATAAAAATTTTCAAATGTCTCTTCCAATAAATCAGTCTCAATTAAAAATCCATCATGACCATATAAAGAATCTATCACTTCTATTTTACAATCTTCAATTCCTGCAACAAGTGTTAACGATTCGGAAACAGGAAAAAGAATATCTGAGCTTATTGCTACAACTAATGTTTTAGCCTTAATCTGTTTTAACGCTTTTTTCACCCCTCCTCTACCTCTTCCAACATTATGACTGTCCATCGTTTTAGATAAATGATAATAAGAGAAAGCATTAAATCGTTCTGCTAATTTTTCTCCTTGATAATTTTGGTAAGATGCTGCTTTAAAACTGCTTTTTATTTCTGCTTCATCTGCCTGAGTTCGCTGATAGGTTTGATAATTCCGATAGCTTAACAAAGCAATTGATCTAGCCGTTTTTAAACCTTTTAATCCGGCATCATCAGCATGCGACAACCAAGTACTGTCTGTTTTTATAGCTAACCGTTGACTTTCATTAAAAGCGATCCCCCAAGGAGAATGCTGAGCATTTGTAGCAATTAAAATTAAATTATCTATTAATCTAGGCTGCTTAATTGCCCATTCCAATGCTTGTTGCCCACCTAAAGAACCTCCCAAAAGCGTATGAATTTTCGCTATCTTTAAATGAGTTCTTAGTAAATCAAAACTATTTACGATGTCTCTAATTGTAACATCAGGAAAATTGTGATAATATTTATTTCCTGCTAATGGATTTTTAGACAATGGCCCTGTTGATCCATAACAAGAACCCAACACATTAACACAAATAATAAAGTGCTTTTCTGGATTAAAAAACTTACCATTACCAACCAATCCAGCCCACCATTCTGATGGATTTGCATTTGCTGTTAACGCATGAGTTATCCAAACCACATTGTTTCGTTCTTCATTTAACTCTCCTAATATGGTATATTCTAACTCAAATTCTGGCAAATATTCACCTGACTCTAATTGAAAGAATTCGTTATACTGATATGTTTTAATTTGCATTATAATTATTTTAAAATGATTGGAGTAATGCTAGTTCAACGTATATTGAACACTAGCTTTAAGCTATTAGTTTTATAGCTTAATAAGTTTAACTCAACTTATTTCAAGAAAATGTAATTGAAATAAATGATGATGCTAACACATGCCGTAGCAACGTGTTCTCTGCATCATCATTTCTGTAACTAAAACAGATTTATTAGATAGGTAATTTTTAGCAACGCCATTTTGGTTTGCTGTACTTTGTCTTTTTGTGCTTTGTTTGTTCATCTTGCAATTCTTTATATTCTCCCAACATTGGGATTAGGAATTGGCACCGGTTTTCCAATCTCATTTTATAGAGACTTTAAGTTGGTTGCCAGAAGGTCATAGAGCCTAATCTCTCGCTTCTTCTGTATAAACAACTACATATCACGAAATGTGATGTTGTAATCGAAATTCGATGCAAACATAAACATTATTTTGTAAAATCAAATATTTATTCTTTTTATTTTGTTTTAAGGCTTTAAGATAGCTTTTCAAGAACATTATACTGACATATTGCTGCTACAACAATAAAATAGCTATTGAATTTCTCTAAAAAAAACACTAACTTCGTTAACACAATGTAAGTCGCATTTAAACGCAACCAACAAGTACGTTGGTAGTAATAATTCATATATGAAATCTAAATATGTACCACTCTTGGCTGTTATTTTTGGAATTATCATCCAAATTGGAGCGTACTCGATTGGTGCATTTACAGAGGACGACACCGCAATTCTAATAACGTCTCTGTTAATTTTAATCGGAGGAATTACTCTTCCATTCGTGAAAAAATATAAACCGATAGGAATTGGACTTTTAATTTGCTCTGGTATAAATATTCTTGTCGCAATAGGACTATTTATTTTAGTGGCAAGTCTACATTAACTTAAAATAAAAAACTACTACCAACATTCTATATATAATATGCTTTGTTGCTGGCTTTTTAGTTTATTGAAACTTGCGGAAGTTGTGCCATAATTTTAGCTAGTGGTTTTTAATAGCATATTAGCGAGCTGCATTCTCGCTTTGTAAATTGACAAGGTTTTCGCTACTAAGGTTTTGCAGTAACGGGCGGTTCCTCACAAAAATTATTACTTTTAAAGCATTGAACAAACTGAACGCACATTACATATAGTAGCGTTAACGAAACTACTTTAAAATAATCCTACCCAATTTAGCAGCTAATTGTTTTTTTATTTGCTGTAAATTGAGCTGTTCCTCCAATAAAGCAAATTGCTTATCAGCATCTTTTTCCGTTTTAAGTTGCTCCTGATTTTTTAAAATCAATTGTGTTAATTTACTTAACTGGAAAGCAAACAACGAATTTACTACTGCAACTGTCAATTGCATTTCTTCTGTAGTTGTAAAAATTTTATGCTTTGCCCAATTAGGGCTCAATTCATGTTGAACAGCATATATTCCTATTGCATATTGGCTAATATCTTGGTCAGGATGGTTTGTAAAATCATGATGCGTAGGCAATCTATCACTTTCTAAAACCTCATTGTAAAAATTAAAAATTTTCTGACAAGTTCCATCTTCAAAAGAAATACCATCATTATTAATATTATCGATAATATAAACTGCTGCAGTAACTTCTTCAACTATTTTTTCATCATTCTCACCAAGCAACTCAATTTTAATTGGTTGATCTCCGTAACTCACCAACAAACGAGCTACTTCTCTTTCCCAGTGTGCTAAATCTCCTTCATCCTTTTTTTCTTGCTGAGCACCTTGGTTTTGGAACTCTTCAGGTAAAAACAAATCGTCTGGCAACTCATCATGCTGCTGACTATTACTTGTTTTCTTAGCTTGTTTAGCAACACTTTTCCTGAGCAAATTATTGATTTCATTAATCAACGCTTGTTCAGGAATTTCTAATAACGAGCTACATTCTTGCGTATAAACAGATCTTTTAATTTGATCTGGAATAATAGCAATGCTGGCAACAATATCTTTTACCAACTCTGCTTTTTTAATAGGGTCATCTCCAACATCTTTAATTAAAACCGAAGTTTTAAAACGGATAAAATCTTGAGCATTGGTAGTAATGTAATCTTTTAGTTCTTCTGTGTTGTATGCTTTTGCGTAAGAATCTGGATCTTCCCCCTCAGGGAACAATACAACTCTTACATTCATTCCTTCCTGCAAAATCATATCAATTCCTCTAAAAGAAGCTTTTAATCCAGCAGCATCACCATCATATAAAATAGTAATGTTTGGAGTAAAACGTTTTATTAACCGGATTTGTCCTTCTGTTAATGAAGTTCCTGAAGAAGATACCACATTTTCTACTCCAGCCTGATACATCGAAATAACATCCGTATAACCCTCAACTAAATAGCAAATATTTTCTTTAGATATCGATTTTTTGGCTGTATAAATACCATAAAGCACCTTGCTTTTATGGTAAATTTCAGATTCAGGAGAGTTTAAATATTTGGCAGATTTTTCTTCTGTTTTTAATATCCTTCCTCCAAATCCAAGGACTCTTCCTGATAAATTATGGATAGGGAACATAACTCTTCCTTTAAAACGGTCAAACTTCTTTTCGCCTTTTACAATGGTTAATCCAGATTTATCAAGGTATTTTAAATTATGCCCCGCTTTTTCTGCTTCATCAGTAAAGGCAGTCCAACCATCAGGATTGTAACCTAACTCAAATTTCTCAATAATATCTTCCCGAAACCCCCGCTCCAAAAAGTAACTCAGTCCAATTGCTTTTCCTTCGTCAGTTTCTAATAACTGTTTTTTAAAATAGTTGGCTGCATAATTAGAAACAATAAACAAACTCTCTCTTTCATCTGCTGCTTCTTTTTGCTCAGATGTTAGCTCTTCTTCTTCTATCTCAACATTAAACTTATTGGCTAAAAAACGGAGTGCTTCTGGATATGAATAATGCTCATGTTCCATAATAAAATTGACAGAATTCCCCGCCTTTCCACACCCAAAACACTTATAAATTCCTTTTGCCGGAGATACTGTAAATGATGGTGTTTTTTCATTATGAAAAGGGCAATTCCCTAATAAATTTGCCCCTCTTTTTTTTAAAGGCACAAACTCTCCAACAACATCTTCAATTATTGCTGCATCAAAAATTTCGTCTATGGTTTGCTTTGGTATCATTGTCAGTTGTCAGTTGTCAGTTGTCAGTTGTCAGCAAAC
>JAQXDJ010000319.1 GCA_029251425.1 Vicingaceae bacterium | reverse complement strand
AGAAATGCTTATAATAGTAGTAAGGAAACATATCTAACGCATAAAATTTTGGTTTTATACTGTTGTCTTCAGCAGCAAAAGTTTTGTTTTCAGCCCAATACTTTTGCCAGTTTTTTTCAATCTCGTTATATTGATATTGCATCGTTAATAAGTCTTAATTTGAGCTGCGAAATTAACAATTATTAGCAGTATTTTTGGACAAATAAGTTGTTAATAACAGCGTTTAATAATATCTTGCAGACAATTATTTTTTATGTCGAAAACAGAAAATAAACATTCAAAAAGAAGGTTAAGATCATCTTACCTTACTACTATTATAAGCATTTCTTTAGTTTTGTTTATGTTGGGGATGTTGGGTTTAATTATATTAAATGCCAAACAAATTTCTAATCATGTAAAAGAGAATATTGGATTTTCTATCATTTTAAATGAAGGAATTAAACCACAAGAAGTTAAGCACATAAAAGATTTATTAGATACTGAACCTTTTGTAAAGGAAACAGTTTTTATTGATCCTGATGCTGCTGCTTCAGAATTTCATGAAGCTTTAGGAGAGGATTTTGTAACGTTTATTGGTGAAAACCCTTTACTTCCTTCTATAGATGTGAAGTTAAATGCAGCTTATGCTAATCCGGATAGTTTAACAAGTATTGGTGCTTCGTTAATGGAAAATTCTAAAGTTAAAGAAGTCTTTTATCAGCCCGATTTAGTGGATGCGGTAAATAAAAACATGAAGAAAATTAGTTTGTATTTATTGGGCTTTAGTGCTTTATTGTTGATTATTGCAATGGCATTAATCAATAACACAATTCGTTTAGCTATTTACTCTAAACGATTTTTAATTAAAACAATGCAGTTAGTTGGGGCGCGTCATTCGTTTATTAGAAGGCCCTTTGTAATGCAGGGAATTGGAAATGGAATAGTTGCTGCATTCATTGCAATAGGTTTAATTGTTACCTTTTTATACTACTTACAACAACAAATGCCTGAGTTAATCGATTTTAAAAATATTGAACTTTATGGAGCGCTGTTTATTATAGTGGTTTTCTTAGGGATTATTATTTCATGGATTTCTACTAATTTAGCAGTCCGAAAATATTTACGAATAGAGTCAGGAGACTTATACTAAATAGAACATTATGAGCGATAACAAAAACGAATTAAACAAAGATTTTGCTTTTGGCAAGGAGAATTATATTTTAATAGCTGCAGGAACCTTATTGGCTGTTATCGGTTATTTTTTAATGTCGGGAGGAGGGTCTGAAGATCCTGCTGTATTTAGTGAGGAGCTATTTAGTGCTCGTAGAATGTTTGTTGCTCCTATTGTAATACTAGCTGGTTTAGGTATTGTTGGTTGGGGGATCTTAAAAAAATCAAAAGACTAATTTATTTAAGAATAAGATTGCTTCGTTGTCCTTCTACTCCGCTCAGGATGACACTCGCAATGACGGAATTCACAATCTATGCTTGAAGCAATCATTTTAGGAATTATACAAGGTTTAACAGAGTTTTTACCTGTGAGTAGTAGTGGTCATTTAGAGTTGGCTAAAGTGATTTTAGGCGATGATTCGTTACCAGAAGAAAGTATGTTGATGACTGTTGTTTTGCATGCAGCAACAGCACTAAGCACGATAGTGGTTTTCAGAAAAGATATTGTTGATTTATTAAAAGGGCTTTTTCAATTTAAGAACAATGAAGAATTTAAATTTTCATTGAATATTGTTTTATCTATGATTCCTGCTGCACTTGTAGGGGTTTTATTGGATGAGGAAATTGAAGCGTTTTTCGGAGGGAAAGTATTGTTGGTAGGAACTATGTTATTGGTAACTGCAGTTCTGTTAATATTTGCTGATAAAGCAAAAGATACTGACAAGAAAGTAGGGGTTAAAGAAGCTGTAATTATTGGTATATCTCAAGCAATAGCAATTCTTCCTGGAATTTCACGGTCTGGAGCTACCATTTCAACATCAGTTTTATTAGGAATAGATAGAGAAAAAGCTGCACGGTTTTCTTTTTTAATGGTGGTGCCACTTATTTTAGGTAAAATAGCTAAAGATATTTTAGATGGAGCTTTTGATGTAATTGATGGTTCTATGCTAAACTATGGAGTAGGTTTTGTTGCAGCTTTTGTAACAGGAATTTTAGCATGTACTTGGATGATTAAATTGGTTAAGAAAAGCAAATTGAAATACTTTGCTTATTACTGTTTAGTTGTTGGTGTTCTAGCTATTGCTTATACCTTGATGTAAAGAATTCATGGAGATTCCTCAAAATAAATTTCAAAAAGGACAGTATATTTTAATTGATAAGCCATTGACTTGGACATCTTTTGATGTAGTGAATAAAGTTCGTTGGTTAATCAAGCAAGAATACAAGCTTAAAAAAATAAAAGTTGGTCATGCCGGAACGTTAGATCCTTTAGCAACAGGTTTGTTAATACTTTGCACAGGGAAGTTAACTAAGACGATTAACGAAGTTCAAGCACAAGAAAAAGAATATACAGGCATCATCACTTTGGGTGCTACAACTGCTTCGTATGATTTAGAAAAGCCTGTAGATATTGAATATCCAACAGAACACATTACTAAAGAATTAATTCAAGAAACAGCCAAAAAATTTATTGGAGAGCAAGAGCAAACAGCTCCGATGCATTCTGCAAAAAAAATTGATGGCAAAAGGGCTTATGAATATGCTCGCGAAGGAGAAGAAGTGGTGATTAAATCAAATCAAATAAACATAAAAGAGTTTGATGTTGAGGTTTGCAATTTTGAAGGAAATGAAATTGTTGCAGATGGAAAAATCAATCAAGAGGAACCTTACCAAAAAGGAATTCATGTCCAATTTAGAATTGTTTGTTCAAAAGGAACATATATTAGAGCCATTGCTAGAGACTTTGGTGAAAAATTAAATTCAGGGGGTTATTTATCAAAATTAGTAAGAACAAAAATTGGAGAATTTAATGTTGCTGAAGCTATTAAAGTAAGTGATGTTGAAAGTTTATTTTGATAATTAGTTGATATGCACTAAATTGCAAGATGAAGCGATTGCATTTTAGTATAAAAACACCATTTCATTTAAGTTTTATATTAGGATTAATTCTATTTTCTTTTACCAATTTCGCAATTGGACAAAACATTAATTTTACTGAAGAAGAAAAGGCTTGGATAAAAGATCATCCTGTTATTTATCATGGTTACGAACCCAATTGGCCACCTTATGAAATTTATGAAAATGGGGAATATTCTGGAATTATTGGTGAGTATGTAAAAATTCTTGAACGAGAAACTGGATTGCAAATTGAACCAATTCCTAATATTACTTGGGAAGAATCTATTAAAGGATTAAAATCAGGAGAAGTTGATTTTACTGTTTGTGCTGGAATTACTGATGAAAGAAAGGAGTTTTTAAATTTTACTGAGCCTTATATTTCTTCACCAATGGTTATTGTTAGCAGAAAAGATGAAGACTTTGTAGGAGGACTAGAAGATTTAAGAAAAAAGAGCTTGGCCTTACCTAAAGGGTATTATACTGCAGAACTTATAAGTAAAGACTACCCAAACATCAAGATTGATTTTAAGAATGGGATTGAAGAATCTTTAAGGGCGGTAAGCATGGGTGAGGCAGATGCTTTTGTTGGAAATTTGGTTGTAGTAAGTTATTATATTGAACATAAAGGATATTCTAATTTAAAAATAGCTGCTCCAACAGATTATGAAAAAACACATATTGGTTTAGCGGCAAGAAAAGATTGGCCAGAGTTGGTTAGCATTTCTCAAAAAGTGTTTAGTCAAATTTCGTATGTTGAGCGTAATGAGATATTACAACGATGGATGAATGTGAGGTATGAATATGGGGTGAAAAAGGCAGAGGTAATTAAATATGGTTTGTATATTGGTCTTGTTGTGCTTTTAGCGTTTCTAATTATTTTAGGTTGGAACAAATCGTTAAAGAAAGAAATTTCCAAAAGAGTTTTGGTTGAAGAGGAACTGGAATTGGCGCTGTTAGATGCAAAAAAGATTAGCGAAGAACGCAAAATATTGTTGCAAGAAGTCCATCATCGTGTAAAAAACAACTTGCAAATTATTGTTAGTTTGTTAAGGTTACAGAGTGATGATGATAAAAGGCTTAATTATAAATTGCAAGAATCAATTACAAGAATTAAGGCTATTTCGTTGGTGCACGAAAAAGTTTATTCAACAGAAAACTTAGCAAACATTACGCTTAAAAAATACATTGAAAGTTTAACAAATGAAATTGTAAGTTCTTTTGAATTTGAAAACCCTCCTAAACTTAAAGTAGTCTCAAATATTGGCGAAGTAGATATTAAACCCTTAATACCACTAGGATTAATATTAAATGAGTTGATTACAAATTCATTAAAATATGGGTTCAAGGACATGAATAATGGTGAAATTATAATAACTATTAAGCAAGAAAAGGGCAGTACAATGATGAGCTATTTTGATAATGGAGTTTGGATAGAACCCAAAAGTGGTAGCAAATCTTTTGGACATACATTAATTGAGGTTTTTTCGGCTCAGTTGGAAGGAAATTATGAAAGAGTTATAGATAAAGGGA
>JAQXDJ010000301.1 GCA_029251425.1 Vicingaceae bacterium | reverse complement strand
AGATGTGCAGCCCGATATCACTTTGATGGAACAAACGATGCCAATTTTTCATCCATCAACATTTGTAAAAAAAGCTGTCTATGATAAAGTAGGTGATTTTAATGAGGTTTACCAACTCTCTGCCGATTATGATTTGATTTACAGAATCTATCATGAGGGTTTTCAGTTTAGCTACATATCCAAAACGTTGACTGTTTTTAGAGTAGATGGGGCAACTGCAACAAACTGTAAAACCTATGAGGAGGGATATCAAATTTTAAAAGCTCACCAATCGTCTCATGCCTCTGAGATGAAGCAGTTGATATCTAAGTGTAAGCAGAAGAATTTAAAAAGAAAATGGGCAACATTGCTTATAAACATTTTAGGTCTTAAAAGTTGGAACGAAAAAAGACTAATAAAGAAATGGAAATAATATCTTTAGCCTATAGAATGAGGTAATGGAGCGTAAATCAGAAGTAAAAACATTTTTTGAGCAGACGGATATTTATTTCAATTTTGATTACAATATCAAAATTAGAACAGAAACCGTAGCGGAGTTTTTAGGTGAGACACAATACAACAATGTATTAGATATGCCTTGTGGAAATGGTTTAATTTCATTGAAAAATAGCCAACGATTTAATCAACTTACGTTAGTAGATTTTTCTGAAAACATGATTAAGTTAGCCAAAAATATTGCAGAGAAAGAAAAGGTGAAAAATGTATCATTTACTTGTGGAGATATTTTTGAAACGAACTTTGAAAATGAAGCCTTCGATGTAATTATCTCTTTGGGGATATTAGCTCACATTGATGATGTAGATAAATTTTTGACCTACATACAAAGCAAAGTGAAGAAAGGAGGGAGGATTATTATACAGAATACGAATAGCGACCACTTTTATAGTGGCTTAATTCGATTGTATTTAGGTGTTAGAAAGTTGTTGGGTAAGGATAAATATAAGCTTAATAAAGTGCCAGCAAGAGTAGTAGAGAATAGTTTTAAAAAAGCAGGCTTTACTTGTGAGAATGTATTTCGATACAACCAGTCTTTTGTTGGGTTTTCTAAGTTGTTTTCTAACGAAAAAAAGTATAGCCTAACCAGAAAGTGGTTCGGAAATGCTACTAAAAATAAAAATGCATCACTTGGAAGTGATTATATTTATCTCTTTAAAAAGGATTGAATAATCAAGAAAATATCAACTTATTAGTACTTCCAGAACTTTTTCCGGAGTTCGAAGGAGATTGGAAAGGTGTGTTTATAGAGGATTATTTAAAAAGTGTAGAGGAAATTCCCACTCAAACCCTTTATCTTCGATTAAGAGGGGAAAAACAAGGAGTTACAGATGAATCTTTTCGAGGTCAATTTAAAGTAA
Organism: Vicingaceae bacterium; assembly: GCA_029251425.1. Classification (GTDB taxonomy): domain Bacteria; phylum Bacteroidota; class Bacteroidia; order Flavobacteriales_E; family Vicingaceae. Next base: position 12,860 of record JAQXDJ010000301.1, on the reverse strand, counting down.
AAAGAGTTAACCTAACCGATAAAAAGGTTGGAGGCTTAATGAAGTTGTTCAAGTATTACACTTGGTTTAGCAAAGGAGTGAAACTGGGAGTGGAATGTTCTGATACAACTGTAATTCATGCACATGGAGCAGTGTTAAATGGAACGTTGGCATACTTGATTGGGAAAAAACTGAACATTCCGTTTGTTGTTACAGAACATACTGGACCTTACTCAAGAATACTCAATAGTTGGGTGGAAAGTAGAATTTCCAAATTTGTATTTAACAAAGCAGCCAAGGTTTTAGTAGTGAGTAATCATCAAAAAAATGAAGTGTTAAAATTGGGTATTTCACCAGGAAAAGTAGAAATATCTTATAATCCAGTGAATACGGATGTCTTCAAAATAACTTCAACGAACAATGCTAAAAATATTGTTTTTGTTAGTCGGTTAGATGAATTTAAAGGAGGTTTAAGAACTCTTAAAGCATTTCATAAAATCAGCCCAAGCCATTCGGATTATCAGTTAACTATTGTAGGAGAAGGAGAAGAGTATGAAGCGATTAAGAACTACATTAAAACAAATAATTTACAAGATAAAGTAGTATTGAAAGGAACGTTAACTAAGCCTGAAATAGCAGAAGTATTTGCTGCAAGTAGTTTTTTAGTTTTTCCAAGTAGATTCGAAACATTTGGTTTAGTTGTAGCAGAAGCATTAGCTGCTGGGTTGCCAGTTGTCTGCACCAATCAAACAGCACCAAAAGAATTTGTGAATGATAAAAATGGCATCTTGGTTGATCCTGATGATATTGATGAAATAGCAACAGCTATGGAACAATTAATTCAAAACAGAAACAGCTATAGTGCAACTGAAATTCAGCAACAAATAGAAGATCGATTTGGAATAAGCAATTTTGGAAAATATTTAATTGGAGTTTATAAGCAAGTGATTTAATGTGTGGAATAGCAGGAATATATAATCCAGCAGGAGTTGATTTGGATGAGGTAGTTGAAATTTCTCAAGTACTTAGACATCGTGGACCTGATGATGAAGGATTTTATATTGGGAATATGGATGTTGCAGAAAGCTATAGGGGAAATGATACTATTGCAGAGTTACATCAATTAAAACATGTTTCAGAGACAAATGACAACTCCAATTTAGCATTACTACACAGAAGATTGTCCATTTTAGATGTGTCAGCACTAGGTCATCAACCATATATGTCAGACGATGAGAACTATGTTTTGGTTTTTAATGGAGAAGTATATAATTATAAAGAAATAAGAAAAGAACTAAAACAAAAAGGGCATTCCTTTAAATCCGATTCAGATACAGAAGTAGTATTAAAAGCTTTTATAGAATGGGGGAAGAGTTGTGTAAATCGATTTGTAGGGATGTGGGCTTTTGTCGTTTACAATAAACAAGAAAACACACTAACACTTTCCAGAGATCGTTACGGAATTAAACCCTTATACTATTATGATGAGAATTGCTTTGCTTTCGCTTCAGAAATAAAAGGGCTGTTAAAACTGAAAGATGTAGATCAGACAATATCTAATGAGAATTTAGGAAGTTATTTAGCTTATGGGACAACATCAAATCCTTATGAAAACTTATTTGAAAATATTTTAGACGTAGAACCTGGATGTAATTATACATACAGTTTATCCACGCAAAAAATTAAAAAGGAAAATTACTTTTCAGTAGAAGATCATGTACAAAAAAACACTGAAGGAGTTAATGCCAATAAACGTCAGTTTGAGGAGCTGTTTAACGATTCCATAGGATTACATTTAAGATCAGATGTTGAGGTAGGTTCGTGTTTAAGTGGGGGATTGGATTCTAGTGCAATAGTTTATAGTGCTGCCCAACAGTTAGGAGGAAAAACACTTAAAACGTTTACTGCAGCCTATAAAAATAAGACAGTAGATGAATCAGAATATGCGCAACTGGTAGCCAATCGATTGAACAGTGTAGAGGATATTTATACCTATCCAGATGCTAAAACATTGGTTTCTGATATGGGTAAAATGTTGTACCATCAGGATTTGCCAATAGGCTCAACATCAATTTTTGCACAATGGGAGGTAATGAAATGTGCCAATCAAAACCAAGTAAAAGTATTGTTAGATGGACAAGGTGCAGATGAGGTATTAGGAGGCTATTATAATTTTGCAGGAATTCATTTAATAGAACTTTTAAAATCGTTGAAGTTTGTTCGATTTTTAAGAGAGTACAATCAGTTAAAAAAGAATTTTACTCCACAAATGAAGAGTGCGGTTTTAAGAGCTGCATATTATTATTTGCCCAAAAATTTACAAGAAAAATTAAGAGCCAAAGAGCGTTTAAGCTATAATTTTATTAAGTCAGAACAGGTAAAAGAGTTATCGTTAGATGTTCCAAAAAGAGGAGGGAAAACCTTTAATGAACACGCTGATTTAAGTATAAAGTATGGAATGTATGAGCTCTTACGCTATGAAGATAGAAACTCCATGGCATTTTCAATAGAGTCGAGAGTCCCTTTTTTAGATCATCGTTTAGTTGATTTTATACGGAGCTTACCCAACAGCCAAAAAATACATGGTGGCTGGACCAAATATGTATTGCGTAAAATGTTGGATGAGAAACTCGATGATAAAGTAGTTTGGAGAAAAGACAAAAAAGGATTTGTTACGCCTCAACAAGATTGGAAAAACGAATTGATGACATCCTTAACAACCGAATTGAAAGAAAGTGATATGCCATCGTTAATGGACAGAGAATATGTACTTAAATTGTGTGATAAAGATTTTTCTAACGCATCACATTTAAGTGAGTTTTGGCGCGCTTATTCAGTAGTAAAATGGTATAACATATTTAATTTAAAGGCCTAATGAAAATTGCAATAGTATGTGGACATTTCCTTCCTACAATGGGCTATATAGAAGTCCATTTAGCCAATGCTTTGCATCAAATTGAGCATGAAGTAGAAGTATTTACCAGTCGTGTTATTCCAACATACGTTCAAAATGTAGCCCAATTAACAGACAATACACCCTATAAAATAAACCGGTTAGCAACTAGTTTTTCATTGGGGCAGATGATAAAATCTAAAGAGTTGGTGACTGCTGTAGAAAAATTTGAACCTCAATTGGTTATTTGTATTGGTGTAGGGAAGTTATTCCCCAAACCAATATACAAGATGAAGAACCGAAAGTTTAAGTTGGTAACACTGTTCGGAGATAATGAAGAAACTTACACTTCATCAGGAACAGTTAAAAAGATGAAAGATGCGGTGCTTCAAAAGGTTTTTAAGAAAAAAATATACATCAAGGCCATAAAGAAATCAGATGTGCTGTTGCCTTATACGCCATCAACCAATGCTATAATTAAGCAGTTTATAGATCAAAAATGTGCAGCTATACTCACCAATAAAAGCAAGCAAATCTCTTTGGGGTTTGATGATACCCAATTTTACTATGATGAGGTAGAGCGGATTGAGCAACGAAAACAACTGGGTATCTCACCAGAAGCTAATGTTCTAATTACAGCAACACGAGTAGTTCCAGAAAAAAAGCTAGAGCGAATCATTGATTTTGTAGATGCTATCAATCAAAAAGGAATAGCATTAAGTTATGTTATTGTAGGTTTTCAGGATGATGATTACGGTAAAGAATTGAAGGCTTACATAGCTAGAAAAGCATGTAAAAACCAGATTTACTGCAAACCTTTTTCAGGAGTTGCTCAAATTAGAAGGTATTATAATTCAGCAGATTCAGCCGTATTTAGCCGTGCTGCAATTTCTATTTTTGAAGCTTTAGCAACGGGGTTGTATTTGATTTTGCCACAACAGAACAACATTTCTCATATATTGAATGAGCACAATGGGAAATACTTTAATGAACTAAATGAGAAAACAATTTTAGCAGCCATTAGTAGTAACAAAGAACAACGTCAAAATCGTGTTGAAATGGCACAACAATTTTCATATCGTAACTTAGTCAATCAAATTATAGCGTTTAGTGAAGTATAAAAATTGGAAAATATGGCTAAAGTCTAAACCATGGATCTTAAAATGGTTCATCATTTTGGTGCTACTACGACCATTAATAGATAACCTTTATTTCTTAAAAGAAATATCTCCGTTTTTGTCACCACTATATATCGTTGGGGTGTTAACGCCAATATTGGTAGTAATATCCATTGTAAAAAGACCTAAACCCAAAAAATCTAAATTAGATAAGTACTTTAAAATATGGTCTATATTTATTTCGATAGGTATCTTTTTTGTGATTCTGTTTGATCCTTTATCCATGATCTCGTTTGAGTATTTATTAAAGCTATCTATCCCTATATACATCTACTTTTTTGCTCGAATTTTCATTCAAAACAAAAAGGATTTAGATGGTATTTTAACTACCTTTTTATACTCAGGAGTGTTTGTTGCTGCCATCTTGTTGTATGAGGTGTTTTTTGGTGCAATTCGTTTAGTAGAAAGTAGAGGAATGGAAAGAATACAAGGTAGTTTTGGAGATGTAGTGAGCTATGGAATTTACCTAGCATTTTGTTTTTTAATTATCACTTATTTCTACTTTTCTAGAAAAGGAGAAGTCCCAAAAGTTAAACGAATTAGAGCAGTGTTACTCGTTGGAGGGTTGTGTGTTTTAACCTTAATTAATATTCACCATATTGCTTCTTATACTATTTTTGTGGGGTTATTGCTCTTGTTTATGGTATTTAACTTTAAAGCCAACAAAGGAGCTGCATTAGTGTTGTCGATATTGTTCTTTTTAATTTTTTACATTTTTGGACAGCCCATTATTGAAGATAAAATAACCCCATTGTTAGAAACTGATATTTCTGTTTATGAAGGAGATTTAGGATCGGAAAAATTGTTGCATGGTAGAGTAGGACGTTGGACAGGAATGGTTGAAATGTTTACAGAAAAAAATGTGTTTTCACAGTTTTTTGGTTACCCTACAACTATGGATTACTCCTACCATGTTGTTGGAGTAGGTTCGCACAACGATTACATTAGGATACTCTTTCTTTCAGGTTATTTTGGATTGTTTTATTACTTGGTGTTATTGGCAATATTTTTTAATAGAGCTAAGAAATTGGTGATGAGTAGTCGATATTTAGCTTATGGAACATTGGGCGTGTTAATGCTATTTTCTGTGAGTATTGTGCCTACCTACTATCCACCATTTATGTATCTGGTAATGTCGGTTTTTGCTTTTGTGGCTTTACCAAAACAGCAACAGATTTAATGGATAATAAACCAACCATATTAATATTGGGTAAATTACCTCCGCCATTAATGGGTCCAGCAATAGCCACCAACATTATTTTAAACTCTAGCTTAAAAGAGCAGTTTAATTTAGTGCATTTCGATACGCGAATAAATAAAGAAGTATCTACTATGGGAAGGTGGAGTATGGGGAAATCATTTAAAATGCTGAGCTTATACCGAGCCTTTAAAAGGCTGATAAAACAGACACAACCTGATATTATTCTGGTGCCTATTAGTCAAACGACTATGGGGTTTTATAAAGATGCTCGATTTATCAGTATAGGAGCTAAATACGCTAAAGTGGTAGTTCAATTAAGAGGAAGTAACTTTAAAAACTGGTTAGCAACTGCCAATAACTCTACCAATAGTTTTGTACAAAAAACCTTAAAAAAGTGTGCTGGTGTAATTGTTTTAGGAAACAATTTAAAGCATTTGTTTGAAGATTATTTTGAGGAGAAACAAATATTTGTAGTGCCCAATGGCGGAAATTATGAGCTACAATCTAGGAAATCAGAAGAATTAACGATTTTGTACTTGGCCAATTTTTTACCTTCTAAAAGTTTTGATGATGTATTAATGGCTTTGGTAATTTTAAAAGAAAGAGGCATAACCAATTTTAAACTGAATGCTGCTGGAGCTTGGGATAATGAAGCCTTTAAACAAAAATGTTTAGACATAATTAAAAAACACGAACTCAATCATGTAACACTTTTTCCACCGCAAACTGGAGGAGCTAAAATGCAGTTGTTTGCTGATGCTGATGTATTTGTATTTTGCCCTAAAATGCCTGAAGGACATCCTTGGGTAATTGTAGAAGCCATGGCTAATGGATTACCTGTTGTAGCAACCGATCAGGGGGCAATAATAGAATCTGTTGTTAACGATGAAAATGGATTTATAGTGCCAACAGAACGACCTGTAGTTATAGCAGATAGACTAGAAGAGTTAGTTGGTGATGCTGAATTAAGAACACAATTTTCACAGCAATCTAAAACCTTCTATAACACTAATTTTACTGAAGAGAAAATGGTAAGGAATTTAAAAGGAGTTTTTGATTCAATATTACACGGCCAGTAACGCCTACATCTATGTTTTCGTTTTATTGAAACCAAATGTAAAGTAATCAGCCAACATAATCGAATATAGAGGTTGTTAGCGTGTCGTTATTTTACATTTCTTTCAATATCCCACATAATTAAGCCTAGGTAAAAGTCTGCAACCATCATTCTTTTAAAAAAAGGGTTATTATAGTCATAATCTTCTTGTAAATACCCATTGATAATTAATGAAGGACTAATATCTCCAGCTATCTGTCTAGCCTCGACATATGGTTGAATGAGTTTATCTTCTTTGGCAAATTTAGAAAGTCCAGAAAGATAAAGGCCATAAGTATTAAAACTATAAGAGCTATCAAGTCGAGAAAATTCTAATTTCTCTCGTTCTTTATACTCCTTTTCAGTTTCTCCTTTTATAGGTATTAAATCTGATTTTTCTTCATTTTCTTTCGGGACTTCATAGCTATATATTATTATTTCTTTCCTCATTCCCGATGATTCAAAAGCTGCTATTAATTCTTTGTTAGATTCTGTATCAAATGTCCAGATATTGTCTGGATTAGTTGTATAGGCAATTAATAATTGTTCTAAAAAAAATCGTGTTCTTTTTCCATTATCTATGGTAGGATAATTTGATAAAAGAAATTTATCAAATGAACTTACTCCTTGTTCAAGAACTTCGGCTTTTTCAGAACCTAGAAAATCATTGAATTTACTAAGGTTGTCATTTGAACTTGCAGTTTGAGAATTTCCGCAGCTTAATAAGGTTATGATAATTGATATGACAGTTATTATTTTCATTTAATGTAGTTATTTACAATAACTGAATAGGTATAGTTATATATTTTTTAACGTATTAGGAAACTATTCAACATCTTTTCTCCAACCATTTTAAAAGCGTCAAATTGATTTTCCTCACAAGTCAAGGTCAAAACATAAGCTTTGTTATTTTTAACCCAATAATATTGTTCAAACTTTAAATCAAAAGAGCCTTGTTTAGCAGTATAAATAACATTATGATAGTTATCGATTCTTTTACTTTCAATAAGCTCCGCACCAGTAAGAACAGTTTTAATCTGGTTAACAGAAACTTCTGTGTATTGGTCAAGGTTAAGGTTGTGGCCAGTTAAATCTTGAATCAATAAGTTAACGTTCTCTTTAAATTGGTCTTGTTCATCCGAAAGTGGGCTAAATAATATAAAACTAGTTCCCAATTTACCAGATTGATTTAATTCCCAATCACCTGGGTATTTTATAGCGTAATTATCTTTATTGAACGATTTCCAATTATCTTTTGTTTGTCCGTAAGCCGAAAAACTTAGAGCAATTGCTAGGAGTACCAATAATTGAGTTGCTTTCATTTCTTTCAATTTTATAAGCACAATGTATCTTCATTGTATTAAACGAATATACAGTTTTTTAAGAGAAAGTGAACTGATAAAAAGTAGAATTGATAAAATCTTTTACCTTTGTTTACGTGTGCGGAATAACAGGATATATTGCTGATGGTAAATTGCCATTAACCAAAATGGTTAATGCACTAGAGCATCGTGGACCTGATGCTGTTGGAGAATATGAAACAATTGTCAATCAACAACACATTGGTTTAGGACATACCCGTTTAAGTATTCTTGATTTATCAGCAAAAGGAAACCAACCTTTTGTATCCGATGATAAAAAGATTCATTTGGTTTACAATGGAGAAATCTACAATTTCCCTGAGTTAAAAGAAACGTATTTAAAAAACGAAAGTTTTAAATCAGATACAGATACAGAGGTTATATTAAAACTGTACCAGCAAAAAGGGTTAGATTTTATTCATTTATTAAATGGCGATTTTGCCATTGCCATTTTAGATGAAATCGAAAACAAGCTTTTTTTAATTAGAGATAGAGCTGGGGTTAAGCCATTGTACTATGCACATCAAAATGAGCAGCTTATTTTTGGTTCAGAAATAAAATCAATATTAAGAGGAGGGGTAAAAGCAGAATTAGCTACTGAAAACTTACAGAACTTCTTCGTTTTTAAGTATTCGCCCCGTAACGAAACGTTGTTTAAAAACATTAATCGTTTACAACCAGCACATTATTTAACATATGATTTAAATGTTGCTTCTGTCCAAATAAAAAGGTATTGGGACCCGAATAAATCAACTCAGTATGCTGACCTCAGTTTTACTGAAGCGCAAAAAGAGATAAAAAAACTATTACAAGATGCTACTGAAAAAAGGCTATTGGCAGATGTTCCTGTAGGTACTTTTTTATCTGGAGGGTTGGACTCTTCGATTATCGCTTCATTTTTAAAAAATAAACCTACAATTAATCACTTTTGTGCCAGTAAAGAAGCAAAAGATCTTAAAAAAGAAGGGACAACTTCAGATTTTCAATACGCCCAACAATTAGCGAATGATTGGAAAATAAACATGGCTGAAATTAAAATTGGAAGTGACAATACCAATCTAGAGCAAATAAGAAATACCATTAAATATGGTGATGATTTAATTGCAGATGGATCTCAAATTCCTTCGTTCTTAATTACCAAAGAGGCCGCTAAAAAATCTAAAGTTATATTAAGCGGGATGGGAGCTGATGAACTATTTTTAGGTTATGCCGGTCATCAGATGACATTGTTGGATAGCTGGCTGAGTAAAATGCCTTTCTCTAAATTTATAGCAAAAAGATTGTATGCTATAGATCAAGGTAATGGAAAGTTTAAAGCCTTTAGAAGGTATTTGCATAAGTTAGGGAAGTATTACAGTTACCCACACTTCAAATATGGGCTATATACCATTGTTGGAGATTATGAGAATTCATTATCTATATTTAATGGAGGGGCGAACAAGTCAAAACGAATTTTAGACGAGTATTTTCCAAAAGAACAGAATCCTTACGATTGTTTTAAAACATTTGAATACGAGAATTTTTTACACAAAAACTTATCATACTTAGATCGAATGACCATGGCCAATGGAGTAGAAGGGAGAGTTCCGTTTTTAGATCATAGAGTGATAGAATTGGCACATGCTATACCTCGAAAATATAAATTGAGTAATACTGGAACAACCAAAACTATTTTAAAAGAAGCTTTTAAAAATGACTTACCAGACTATGTTACCAAAAGACGTAAAGCAGGTTTTGGTATGCCATTGCGAAGCATTTTTAGTTCAGAAGAAAAAATAAATGAATTGTTAGATCGAGAGCTATTTAAGTCTATTGTTGGATTTTCTCTAACCGATATAGAAAGAGTTATTAAAAATCATTTATCAGGAAGAGAAGATAACTCTGCATTAATTTATGCCCTCATTTCTTTTCAAGAGTGGTATAAAATGTATATTTTGGATTAAAGATTTCTGCTTTCGAATGTTATCTTTATATGCTGAAAACTATTATTGAATTATGGAGCAACTTACACAGAATTTAAAAGATGGACACATGCAATTACTAGAAGTGCCTTTCCCAGCTTTGGGAGAAGGGCAAGTAATGGTGCGAAATCATTATTCTGTAATTAGTGCTGGTACTGAAGGTAAAACAGTTAAAGATGCTCGGCTAAGTTATATAGGTAAAGCTAAATCTCGACAAGAAGAAGTGAAGAAAGTAATTACTGCTGCTAAAACGCATGGAGTAATGAAAACCTACAAAATGGTGATGAATAAACTAGAATCGCCTAACCCTTTAGGGTATAGTTGTGCTGGAGAAGTTATAGCTGTTGCAGATGATATCAAACATTTAAAAGTTGGTGATTTTGTAGCTTGTGGTGGACAGACAGCTAATCACTCTGAAGTAGTGGTGGTTCCTAAAAACTTATGTGTTAAAATAGATAAGCCAGAAATTGTTAAAAGTGCTGCTTTTGCAACTATAGGTGCTATTGCCTTACAAGGTGTAAGGCAAGCAGAATTAACGTTAGGAGAGAATTGTGTTGTAATTGGTTTAGGAATAGTTGGACAGTTAACAGCTCAATTATTAAGAGCTGCAGGTATTAATGTTATTGCTACAGATATAGATCAAAACCAAGTAGATTTAGCCAGAAAAAACGGTTTTAAAAATGCACTTAATATTAATGATGCTGCTATTGGAAATGTGATTGAACAAATTACGAATGGTTATGGTGCAGATGCGGTTATTATTACTGCTGGAACCTCATCTTTAGAACCAGTTAATTTTGCTGGAGAGATCGCACGGAAAAAGGCTAAAGTTGTAATTGTAGGAGCAGTTCCTACAGGTTTTGAAAGAAAACATTACTTCAAAAAAGAATTAGATTTAAGAATGTCTTCATCTTATGGCCCTGGTCGTTATGATAACGATTATGAACAGAAAGGAAATGATTATCCTATAGGTTATGTGCGTTGGACTGAGAACAGAAATATGCAAGCTTTTGTTAGCTTGGTAGAAGAAGGTAAGTTGGATTTAGAGAGCTTAATTTCTCACCAATTTAGTTTTGAAAAAGCTAAAGATGCTTATCAATTAATAGTTGATAGATCTGAACATTTATGTGGTATTGTTTTAGAGTATGATACTTCTAAAGAGTTGAAAAGAACAGTTCAAATCAGTGATAAAAAATACAATGCTACTGATGTAAATATTGGTTTTATTGGAGCTGGTTCATTTGCTCAAAACTTTTTGCTGCCAAATTTATCAAATGAAAAGTTAGTGAATGTTGCTACAGCAAGAGCAACAACTGCTAGAAATGTTGCCAATAAATTTGGTTTTGATAATTGTACAGGAGATGCTGATGAAATTATCAATGATAAAAATATCAATACAGTTTTTATAGCGACCCCTCATAACTTACACGCTAATTATGTAATTAAAGCATTAGAGGCAAATAAGAATGTGTTTGTAGAAAAACCACTTTCTTTAACTAAAGAAGAGTTAGAAGAAATTAAGATTGCAGAGAATAAAAGTTCAGCCCAAGTAATGGTAGGGTTTAATAGGAGATTTGCACCACAAATTGTAGCGTTAAAAAAGGAATTAAGCGGTAGTTTGCCTAAGGCAATTAACTATAGAATAAATGCAGGCAAACTTCCTGCTGATCATTGGACCCAAGATCCAAAAGTAGGTGGAGGAAGAATTATTGGTGAAGCCTGTCATTTTATAGATTTATGTGCTTTTATAGCAGATTCTCCAATTACAAAAGTATCAGCAATTGCATTAAAAGATGCTAATAATTTACAGGATACAGTAAGCGTTAGTTTGGCTTTCGAAAATGGAAGTGTTGCAAGTATATCATACTTTTCTAACGGAAGCAAAGGGTTGAATAAAGAATATTTAGAGGTTTTTTGTGGAGAAAAGGCCATTGTGTTAGATGATTATAAAACTATGGACATTATAGGAAAAGGAAAGAAAACCGTAAAAAACGGGTCGCAAGATAAAGGACATGCTACTGAGTTAGCAGCATTTTTATCAGCGATAAAAGAAGGTAAGCAGTTGCCAATTTCTTTTCTAGATTGTTATAATTCTACGAAAGCTACTTTTGAGGTTTTAGATAAAATTAAAGGAGAATAGTGGAGTTTAAAGAATCACGAAATCGACTTCAGAACTATATTGAATCTGAGAACTTCAAAGGTTATGATCCTTACGATACCTTAAACTCACCTTTGCCATTTCACTGGATTGGTAAATGGGGACCAGTATTAGCTATTCAATTTCAAAAAAGAAACCCATTTAATATTAGAGGACTTTTAGGGATTAAAAAAGACTATAACTCTAAGGCTATAGGATTATTATTACATGCTTATTCGTTAGAATACCAATACATTAAAAAAGAAAGCACATTAAATAAAATGGACTTCTTTTTTAATTGGTTGTTGGAAAATAGAACTAAAGGATATGATGAGTATTGCTGGGGGTATAATTTTGATTGGGCAAGTCCAGTTAAATTTTTAGAGAAGTTTTCTCCAACTATTGTAGTGAGTGGATTTATTGCAAAAGGATTATTTGAATATTACCAAGTAACTCAAAATCCAAAAGCTTTAGAGGTGCTAAAGAGTATTGGCGATTTTACAGAAAACAAGTTGGCATGGACGAAGACTGACAAAGGATATTGTGTGAGCTATAGTACTAAAACTGTGGATTGCTGCTATAATGCTAATATGTTAGGTGCAGAGTTGTATGCTAGATTATATTATCTAACCAAAGAGAAACGATATAAAGATTTGGCGTGTAAAATGACAGATTTTACCATAGCTTATCAAAAAGAATCTGGTTTATGGAATTATAGTATTGATATAAAAACTGGAAAAGAACGAACGCAAATCGATTTTCATCAAGGATATGTATTAGATTCTATCCATTATGTGATTAAATACTGTGGTGAGAATGAAGTTTACGCTAAGGCTTTAAAAGCTGGAGCAGCATACTACATTAAGGAACAGTTTAAGGGAAATGGACGATCAATATTTAGAGTGCCCAACGAATACCCTGTGGAGATACACAATCAAGCACAAGGAATAATTTCATTAACAAGATTATCTTATTTATCAAATGAATATGCTCCCTTTGCAACTACTATTGCAAAATGGACTACAGAAAATAAGAAAAAAAAAAAAGGATATTT
>JAQXDJ010000293.1 GCA_029251425.1 Vicingaceae bacterium | reverse complement strand
TTTTTCTTCTAAAGGAATTAGAACAAATTGCACATTAATATTTTCATCAGGACAGGCACTATTAGCTGCTAAAGCAGGTGCAACTTATGTTTCTCCTTTTGTTGGGAGGTTAGATGATATTTCTACTGACGGAATGCAATTGATTGAAGACATTAGGTTAATTTATGACAACTATGTTTTTGAAACTCAAATTTTAGCTGCTTCAGTTCGTCATACTATGCACATTATTCAATGTGCTGAAATTGGTGCGGATGTAATGACTGGACCATTAAGTGCAATAGAAGGATTATTAAAACACCCTTTAACAGAGAATGGTTTAGCACAGTTTTTAGCTGACCACGCAAAAGTAAATTCATAAAATGTTATTAGAAGTTCATCCAGAAAATCCAGAAAAACGTAAGATAGATCAAATCATTTCTATTTTAAAAAAAGGTGGTGTAATCATTTACCCTACCGATACGGTTTATTCTATGGCTTGTGATTTAAATAATCGTAAAGCAGTTGAAAGGATGGCTCAGATTAAAGGAATAAAGGTTGAAAAAGCTAATTTCTCTTTAATTTGCTCGGATTTGAGTCATATTTCTGATTACACTGTACAATTTGGTAATAACATTTATAAATTAATGAAGAGGGCTTTACCAGGACCTTATACATTTATTTTGAATGCCAACAATAGCGTTCCGAAACTCTTTAAATCAAAAAAGAAAACTATAGGAATAAGAGTTCCTAATAACATTATTGCTCAAACCATAGTAGAAGAATTAGGTAACCCTTTAATTTCTACATCGGTACGAGATGATGATGAAATTTTAGATTACATTACTGATCCTGAATTGATCCATGATAAATATGAAAAACTAATTGATGTTATTATTGATGGCGGCTATGGAAACAATGAAGCTTCTACAATTATTGATTGCACCAATAATGAACCTGAAATAATAAGAGAAGGAATTGGAAGTTTAGATATATTATAAACTGTGAGTAATCAAACAAAAAAAGAACTATCACCTTTGCAGCAAAAGTTACACGAAGTAATTTTTGAAGCAGATACTCGTGCTGGAAAATGGTTTGATATTATTTTACTCGTATTAATTATACTAAGTGTAATTACAGTAATGTTAGAGAGCGTACCTAGCATTGAAGAAATTTACGGTGAAGAATTAAGGATTTTAGAATGGATTTTCACCATTTTATTTACGCTAGAATACATTGCTAGACTTGTCTCTATTGGAAAACCATTAAAATATGTTTTTAGTTTTTATGGTATCATTGATTTTATTTCAATAATGCCAACTTACCTTGGTATTTTTATTTCTGGAACCCATACACTTTCAATCATAAGAAGTGTTCGTTTATTAAGGGTTTTTAGAATCTTAAAATTAGCTCAATTTATTGGAGAAGCAGATGTATTAATCAGGGCTCTAAAAGCTAGTAGAGCTAAAATTGTCGTGTTTTTATTTGCAGTATTAAGCCTAACATTCATTTTAGGAACAGTTATGTATCTCATTGAATCTCCCGAAAGTGGTTTTACCAGTATCCCTAGAAGTATTTATTGGGCCATTGTAACACTAACAACTGTTGGCTATGGAGATATAACTCCAAACACTGTATTAGGCCAAACTTTAGCATCATTAATAATGATAATTGGTTACGCTATTATTGCCGTACCAACTGGCATTGTTGGTGCAGAGTTATCTAAAGCTAATCTCAATTCTAACACTCAGGCTTGTAAAAGCTGTTCACAAGAAGGGCATGATGATGATGCTCTACATTGTAAAT
>JAQXDJ010000269.1 GCA_029251425.1 Vicingaceae bacterium | reverse complement strand
CATCTAATAATACTGCTGTAGATACACTTACAAATATATTTGGTTGTGATTCTGTTGTAACTCTTGATTTAACAATTAATAATAATACAGGTGTTGATATTCAAAATTATGCTGCATGTACGCCAGTTACTTGGAATGGTATTACTTATACAGCCTCTAACTATACAGCGTTAGATACCATGACTAATGTGTTTGGTTGTGATTCTGTGGTAACACTTAACTTAACCATTGGTAATTCAACTGGAATAGATACTCACATTGTGTGTGATTCATTAAACTGGAATGGAATAACTTATACTTCTTCTAATAGCACAGCAGTGGATACGTTACTAAATTCACTTGGATGTGATTCAGTAGTTACACTTAACTTAACAGTTAATAATTCATCTACAGGAACAGATATTCAAACAGCATGTGAGTCATTTACTTGGAACGGCATTACTTATACCAATTCTAATAACACAGCCTTAGATACCCTAACTAATTCTTTAGGTTGTGATTCTATAGTTACCCTAGATTTAACAATTACTTCAATTGATACTCTAGTATCGATTTCTGGTGATGGTATAACTTTAACAGCAAGTAATACAAACGCTGCTTATCAATGGATAGATTGTACAAATGGTAATTCCCTGATCATTGGAGCAACTAATCAGAGCTATACCGCTACAGCAAATGGAGATTATGCAGTAATGCTTACTGAAAATGGTTGTATAGACACTTCTGATTGTATTACTGTTACTAGTGTTGGTATTGAAGGTCTAAACAACAGCCGATTAATTAAAATATTCCCTAATCCAACTAAAGAGAACATTACTATAGTTGCCAACGGGAAATTTAACTATGTTATCAGGTCTGTTGTTGGGAATGAGGTACTGCATGGTAAAGGAATAAACAAAGAAAACATATCTTTAAATGACTTATCTAAAGGGACATATTTTATAAGCATTATTACCAAAAAAGACCCAACACAAATTATAAAAATAGTGAAAGAATAATATCACTTATCAATTAAATATAATCCCGTATTGTATATTTACAGTAAGGGATTTTTAATATGAAAAAAAGATTTACTCAATTACTTTTACTTGTTTTTTGCTTATTTTTTGTAGGCCAATCACAAAACGTTACCTATAAACTATTAACCTGTTTAGGCCAAGGTGATGGCCAGATTTTATTTTTCCAAAACTTTCTTTTTTTTAATCTTGATGTCAATTCTCTTTACTTTTTGTTTACACTTCTGTGGGGGCTGTTTATCCTATTATTATTTGATGTGTTATCCAAGTCTCTCAACCTAATCTACTCTGTATTAGTTTGTGTATTATTACTCCCTGCATTCCTGTTTCAAGGTGTAATTAATAATCAAGTCTTTAGTTTATTTTTTATTCTCATAATATTTGTTAGTGCATTTCAAAAAAACTATTGGAGCAGGAAAACAAAAATTATACTAACTATAATTTCTGGATGTTTCTGGCTATTACTTTCAAACACACCAATTTTTCCTTTTACTAAGGAAGTATTATTTTTCAATATTATAAAATCAGTATTAAATAACAATATTCTTGTTTGGCTCCATGTTTTAATACTAATTATTTCGATTACCTTAACACTCAACTTAGATTTTGATAAAACCAATAAATGGAGAGCTTTTTTATTATTTTTTAGTATTATAGTTTACTCCTTATTCTTCACTAATTCAACTATCCTATTCGCCACTACTATCGTTATCCCCATTTTATTCATTAAACAATCAGTTCTTTCTTCTTTAAATAAGCGAATCATAATTACAAGTTTATACATATCAGCTCCTTTAGCGCTATCGAGCTTATATAGTATTTCATACAACAATTCCAACTGGACTTTTGGGTTAAATGAATCAGCACAAAAAGCATTTGATTTTACTAACAAAGTTAAATTCTCTGGTAATGTTTTTAATAATAAAGAAGCTGAAATTGAAGCTGATTTATTCTTTAAAAATGCTTCTACATTCTTTAAAGGAAATAGAGTTAAGCAAGTTCAACTATTCAATGATATTATTTACAACTCTGATAGATGGCATCAATATGCCTCAAAACACAATATAAATATCATATACTTCTCTTTAGTAAACCAACCACAAGAGGCATTATTATTCTTAGGAGCACAATTAAATTCTGGAAATTGGGCAATTATTTATGAGGAGAAAAACAGAAGGGTTCTCTTAATAAAAAGAACTTTAGAAAACCAACAGGTTCTCAATCGGTTTGAACAATTACCTAATCCAATAGACTAAATGAAACTTCTGTTATTTTTAAGCCTTAATTTTTGGGTTATTGCGCTAGTTGCTCAACCTATTTTCAGGGAATTACCTCCATCAAAAACGAATGTATTTTTCACAAATTTACACCACGACAATATGATGTTGGAGGAATATATGTATTCCGGTGGAGGTGTTGGTATAGGTGATATTAATAACGATGGCTTACCGGACATTTATTTAATTGGAAACTCTGTGCCTGACAAACTATACTTAAACAAAGGAAATTTAGTTTTTGAAGACATTACTAAAAGTGCATTTGAAACTGATACTTCTGGGGAACATACTGCTGTTTCAATGGTTGATATAAATGCAGATGGATATCTTGACCTTTACATTTCAAAAAGGTTAATCAATGAAACTGGAACACAAAATATTTTATACATTAATAACAAAGACAACACTTTCACTAATAAAACTATCGCTTATGGTCTAGATATACCATCAGAGACTTTTCAAACAGCCTTTTTTGATTATGATTTAGATGGAGATTTGGATGCTTATATGTTAAACTCTCTTAATAACGAGGAAAGGTTGTCAGAACAGAATGACAGTTTATTTTTTGATAATGAAAAAATTCAATCCGATTTTTTCTTTGAAAACAATAGTGGAACTTTCATCAATAAAACCAAAACGGTTGGTGTAACTAGCAATGCGTATGGTTTAGCTGTTAGTGTTGCCGACATCAATAATGATGGATATCCAGATTGCTACATTGCAAATGATTTTTTAATCAGAGATTTTATGTACATCAATAAAAAAGGGAGAGGTTTTTCTGAACAGATATTGACTTCAACAAACCACACAGCTTTTTTTAGTATGGGAACAGATATTGCTGATTTCAATAATGACGGGGATTTAGACATTCTTACGCTAGATATGGGATATGATGACCATGTAAAAGCAAAAGAAAACATGGAAAACATGTCTAAAGACGAGTTCTATAATATTATTAATAGTGGACAACACTTTCAATACATGCAGAACTCTCTTCAACTTAGCAATGGTGATGGCTCTTTTAGTGAAATTGCTCAGTTAGCCGGTGTTGCCAAAACAGATTGGAGTTGGGGAGTACTTTTTGCTGATTTTGATAATGATGGCTGGAAAGACATTGTGATTACCAATGGCATTGATAGAAAAATACGATTTAGAGACGCTTTAATGAATGAAATGGACTCAGAGGCTGAAGGTTATATTAATCTATTCCCGAAAGATAGTGCTAGAAATAAACTCTTTAAAAACAATAAAAATTTAACCTTTACAGATGTATCTGAAGATTGGGGGTTTAACAAAGTATACAACTCTAGTGGAGTTGCTTATTCTGATTTAGACAATGATGGAGATTTAGATTTGGTCATCAATAATTATGATAAAATTGCTTCCATTTTTGAAAACACAACTGCAAACAGAAATTTTTTGTCTCTTGAATTAAAGGGCGAGAAAGGAAACGTTAATGCTATTGGTGCAAGAGTAACTATCCACACAAAATCAGGAATTCAAGTGCAAGAACTTAATCCTGTTCGTGGCTTTTTATCATCAGTTGACTACAGACTCCATTTTGGTTTAGGAAACGATACTATTATTGATAAAATTGAAATTCGATGGCCTAACTTAAAAACATCAACAATTAAAAACATTACTATAAATCAATTTTTAAAAATTGACTTTAACAAAACAGTATCAAATTCAACAACTACTCCTTCACAAGAACCTACATTGTTTAAGAAGATAGATCCTATAATTAAATTTAAACATACAGAAAATGAGTATGATGACTTTGAAAAAGAAATATTGCTTCCTAATAAATATTCACAATTAGGTCCGACTATAAGTATTACTAATGTTGACAAGTCTAAAACTGATGATCTTTTTATTGGTGGTGCAAAAAATCAAAAATCGGCCCTTTTCCTTCAAAATAAAAAAGGAACTTTTACTGAATCATTTAATATTGACATATTAAATGATTCCATATATGAAGATGTTGGATCATTATTTTTCGATGCAGACAATGATGGAGATATGGACCTATATGTTGCTAGTGGAGGAAACGAGGTTGTTGAAGGTGACGCTATGCTTCAAGACAGATTGTACATCAATAATGGGAAAGGACTTTTTGCTAAATCGAAAAATATACTTCCAAAAATAACAAGTAGCACTAAAATTGTTGAGGCTGCAGATTTTGATAATGATGGAGATCTAGATTTATTTGTTGGAGGAAGAATTACCCCAGGAAATTACCCAAAAGCGTCCACTAGTTATTTATTAAGAAATGATAATGGAATCTTTACAGATGTAACTGATAAATACAATTCTAAACTTAAAGAAATTGGAATGGTTACCGGTGCTTGCTTTGAAGATGTTAACGGAGATAAAAAGCTAGATTTAGTTATAATTGGAGAATGGATGCCTTTAAGGGTGTTTATTAATAATGGCTTTGGGTTTGATTTATTAGAAACAAACATTGATTCTGAAGGGCTATGGTATAGTCTTGAAGCTATGGATGTTGATAATGATGGAGATATTGATTTTATTGCAGGAAATACGGGAAAAAATTCAAAATTTAAAGCCTCAGCTAAAAAACCGTTAAATGTTTATGGTGGAGATTTGGATAACAACAGCACTAACGATATTGTATTAAGCACTTATCAAGATTCAATTCATTACCCAGTTAGGGGTAAAGAATGTTCTACACAACAAATGCCATTTATTAGCGAAAAATTTGAGTCTTATAGTGGTTTTGCTCATTCAACAATGGAAGAAATCTATGGAAAAGCTTTAGATACTGCTTTACATTTAACCGCTAGGACACTTTACTCTTCTATTTTTATTAATAACGGAAAAGGAAATTTTTCTATGAAAAAACTCCCCTTAGAAGCTCAATTTGCACCAATCCAATCAATTCTAATTACTGACATTAACAATGATGGAATTAAAGACTTAATTTTAAGTGGAAATTTATTTGAAACAGAAGTAGAAACTGTTCGATATGACGCAAACCCTGGAGCCTGCCTAATTGGGAATGGCCTTGGAGATTTTAAACCTATTTCTGTAAAATCATCTGGAATTAATTGTATGAAAAATGTGAAGTCAAGTGCAATTTTAAAAGTTGGGAAAAAAGATGTAATAATAATGGGCATTAATAATGATAAACCAATATTTTTTAGTTCTCACTAATTTTTATGCCTTTCAACAGCTTTTGCCCATTTAGCTCTTGTATTTCTATCAAAAACTATAGGCTGCATTTGAAAACTCCAATCTGTAATCCAATTCATTTTTTTTATAGCTGAGTATTCTACCTCTGCGTAATTCAGAGTTGTATCATTTAATAACATTGGAGGACGATTATTTACAGACTTCAATATTTCCATTCTAATAATTGGTTTTCTATTTGTTTCTTTTACGATTTCATCCCTTAAAAAATGAGCAAATAGTAAAAATGACTTTGGAGTTCTAGACATTTTATAAAACTGTCTAAATGTTAAATATTGATCTATCGCAATCGGAAAGCGCTCCCCTGTCTCTTCATCTTCAACCCAATATCTTACTGCATTAACAGTATCAACCAACATCATCCTCCATGCAAACAAATGCCCTTCCCCAGTCCATGATGCATTTCCTTTATAAGCATATAATCTGAGCGGTATGATGAATTGAAAGCTTAACCAAACTATTAGAGTTACTTTAATAATTTGCTGAGCAACAGAATTTTTAGTTATTGTTACAGAATTCTGCACTTCAATTTCTGGGCTCTTAGTAAAAAACCATTTGAATGATTCCTTAATTGGATTATTGGTTAAAAATTTCCATATAACTTTATACAAACCAAGGTTAAATGCAGTAACTATTTTTTCTCCATATTTAGGGTTAGCAAACATTAGTGTACACCCTAACATCGCAAACGGAAAAGTCCCAATATCAAAGTAAAAAATATTTTGGAAATGGAAAAACAAAACAAAAATTAACGCAACCCTTTTAAACCGTTTTGAAAAAAGAGCAAAGCCTGCAAGCAAGTCAAAAAGTAACCCTGTATAACTAAAAATAATGGCAGCCTCATATGTTCTGTAATAGCCTTGAATCCATTCAGGAAGATTCTCTGATGAATACCACAGCCAATATCGTAACGGATATCCGTTTAACCAGTCATAATCAATTTTAGCAATAGCTCCGAAAAAATAAACAACAAAAATTTGAACTTTAAAAATTAAAACGTGCCAATATGGAACACTAACTTTTTTAATTTTTTTCTCGAGACTACACCAGCCAGCATCAACAAAAATGAACAAAAAAAGTAGTAAACAGTAAAAATAGAAATGATTATTATAGTAGCCTCTATCTAATAAAAAGACATAGGAAAACCCTAAAAATATTATAATACTATTGAAC
>JAQXDJ010000263.1 GCA_029251425.1 Vicingaceae bacterium | reverse complement strand
ATCCATGATATTGAAATTTTAAAACGAACCAAAGGGTTAAAAAGATTTATCTTAAAAAAAGTATGGTTCGATTGGCCAATTAAAAAAGCAAGCGTAGTTACTACAATATCTGCTTTTACCAAATCAGAGTTACTCCAATTAGGAAACTACAAAACACCAATTACTGTTGTTCCAAACCCTTTAACACTTCCAATAAATTACACCCCAAAAGAATTTAATACTGAATGTCCAACTATTTTACATTTAGGAGTAAAAATCAACAAAAACTTACCCCGGTTAATTAAAGCTTTACACGGTATACATTGTAAACTAGTGATAGTTGGGAAAGAAAATCAAGAAATTAAACAATTACTCATAAAAAACAGTATTTCATTTACATTTAAGCCAAACTTAACTAATGAAGCTATTATCAAAGAATATGAAAATTGTGATTTATTATCTTTTATTTCAACCTATGAAGGGTTCGGATTGCCTATAATTGAAGCTCAGGCAATGGGAAGACCAATAATAACATCAAACATCTCTTCGATGCCAGAAGTAGCTGCTAACGGTGCTTTATTTGTTGATCCTTATGATATAGAAGATATAAAAAAAGGAATTCTAAAAATAATTACAGAAAAAAATTTTAGATCCAACTTAATTCAAAGTGGATTAAAAAACATAAAAAAATTTGAACCTCAACAAATTGCAAACCAATACAACATTATTTATAAAGCCGTAATTAATGACCAATAAACCAAAAATATTAATATTCATCGATTGGTATAAGCCTGGTTTTAAGGCTGGTGGTCCTATTCGTTCCATTAGTAATTTGGTAGATTATTTATCTGATAAATTGGATATTTATATCATTACAAGAGATACTGATTATTTAGAAACCGAATCTTACAAATCTGTTCTATCGAACCAATGGAATAAAATTGATGCTATTTCTGTGTATTATTTATCTGAAACCAACATTAATTACAAAAAAGTAAAATCTCTTATAAAAGAAGTTAATCCAGCAACCATTTACTGTAATAGTCTTTATTCATTATACTTTTCATTAATTCCTTTATATCTTTCTAAAAAAAATAATATTAAAAGTATTCTGGCTGTAAGAGGTATGTTATCAGAAGGCTCTTTAAATGTGAAGAGCACCAAGAAAAAACTATTTTTAATACTTTCAAAAGCCATTGGCTTGTTCAAAAATTGTACATTTCAAGCAACCAACAAATCAGAAAAAAAAGATATTGAAAACAACCTTGGGAAAAGATATAATATAAAAATTGTACAAAATTTAGCTGAGAAAAAACAAATTGATTTCCATAGAAAACAGAAGGATCAAAACACTCTTAACCTATTTTTTATAGGCAGAATAGCACCTGAAAAAAATACACTTTATGCTCTTAATGCTTTAAAAGAAGTAACACAAAAAGTTACTTTCGATATTTATGGACCTATATATTCTGATGATTATTGGAATAAATGCAAAACTACAATCAACCAATTACCCCCTAATATCGTTGTTAATTACAAAGGTGTTCTTAATCATCAATTAATTGACAAAACTTTAAAAAACTACCATGTTTTATTTTTACCCTCAACAGGCGAAAACTTTGGACATGTTATTATTGAAGCAATGATAAACTCATGTATTCCGCTAATATCAGACAGAACACCTTGGGGCAATCTTGAGACTAAAAAAATAGGATTTGATATCTCATTAAAAGATAGTAACTTATTTGCAAAAACTATTGATAAGCTAGCTATAATGGATGATGTGGAGCTTAATATTTTAACAAAAAACGCACATCAATATGCAGTTGATATTATTAACGATAAAAAGTTAATTGAAGATTATTATAAACTGTTTCACTTAACTAATTTAGACGGCTAAACAAACTACTTATGTATATATTAGGAATTAATGCTTTTCATGGAGACTCTTCTGCTTGTATTTTACAAAACGGAGAAATTATTGCTGCAACCGAAGAGGAAAGGTTTAGAAGGATTAAGCATTGGGCAGGTTTCCCTTCTGAGGCTATTAAATTTTGTTTAAGAGAAGCTAACATTGATATTACTGATGTAGATTACATTACTATATCAAGAGATCCTTCAGCTAATTTACATAAGAAAATTGTTCATTCTGTGAAGAATTTAGTTTCTGTAAAAGCTTTAAAAGATAGGTTAGCAAATTCTAGAAAAGTAGTAAGCACTAAAGGAGAATTAGCTAAAATTTTCAACATTTCTGAAGATAAAATAACAGCTGAAGTTAAAAACATAGAGCATCATAGAAGTCATTTAGCAAGTGCTTTTTTTGCATCTCCCTTTGATCAATCTGCCATCTTATCTATTGATGGTTTTGGTGATTTCACTTCTACTATGATTGCTACTGGTAAAGGAAATAAAATAGATGTTTTAGACACTGTAATATACCCTCATTCTGCAGGAATTTTTTATACATCTCTTACTCAATACTTAGGATTTCCTCATTATGGAGATGAATATAAAGTTATGGGGTTAGCCCCTTATGGCGAGCCTAAATATATAGATGAATTAAAAAAAATAATCCTTTTTAAAGATAACGGACTTTTTGAATTAGACACTAAATACTTTACACACGCGAAAGAAGGTGTTAGCATGAGCTGGGAAGATGGAGATCCATTTATAGAATCAATCTTCTCTAAAGAGCTTGAAAATTTATTAGGACCTGCTAGAAAAAATGGAGATGAACTAACTCAAAAACATAAAGATATTGCTACTTCTGTACAAAGAGTTACTGAAGAATTAATTTTTCACATTCTAAACCACATACAAAAACGAACTGGTTTAGAAAACGTTTGTATCGCAGGAGGAGTTGCTCAAAATTCAGTTGCTAACGGTAAAATTTTAGAACAAACAACTTTTAAAAACATTTACATTCCTGCTGCGGGTCATGATGCTGGAACAGCACACGGATCTGCATTATGGTTATATAACCATATATTAGAAAATGACAGGCTACCTGCTCTATACAATGCTTACACTGGAGCTAAAGCCTCTAATGAAGAAATTGAAACTTATTTAAAAGAAGAAAAAATTGAATATACTCGTTTTAATGAGGAGGATTTAATTGAAACTGTTTCAGATGCTCTTATTGATGGAAAAGTAATCGGATGGTTTCAAGGAAGAGCTGAATTTGGACCTAGAGCATTAGGTCACAGGTCTATTATTGTTGATCCTAGAAGGAATGATGCTAAAGAACTATTAAACTCTAAAATAAAAAGAAGAGAAAGCTTTAGACCATTTGCACCTTCAATTTTAGAAGAATATGTTTCTGAATATTTTGAAAAAACAGACAAAGTTCCTTTTATGGAAAAAGTTTACCCTATCAAAAAAGAAAAACACAGTGAAATACCTGCCGTAACCCATGTTGATGGAACTGGAAGATTACAATCTGTTGCAAAAGGAGATCGATATTATGACTTAATTGAGAAATTTAGACAAAAAACAGGCACACCTATCCTTTTAAACACTTCATTTAATGAAAATGAGCCTATAGTAAATACCCCTAAAGAAGCTTTAGCATGTTATTTAAGGACCGATATGGACATGTTAGTTCTGGAAAACTGTGTTGTTTCTAGAAAGTAATTGTGAAACTAAATAAAGATCATATTGTATTTTTTAGCATTTGTGCTGGCGCTGTTTTAGGCATTCTTTTTATGGCTTCCATGAAGCCAGGCGATATTAAATTTGAAGATGCGGCCCTTGGAAAAGGAACCGTTTCTTATTATGCTCAAGATAGTGAAAATAATAAAATTCATTATATACCTAAACATAATCCTAGCCTGTTTTTCTCAGGAATATCTCATTACCTGAAAAATAAAACCGTTTTATATTTAGGAAATTCTCAATCACATAGTATTAATCAATTAAAAGAAAATGACAATACAATGTCAGGTTATCTTTTTGATGAATTAATTGATAGTAACATTACTTTTTTAACTGCAAGTATTCCCAATGCTAATCTACAAGAGCATTATTTACTCTATAATTACTTTTCTCAAAAAATTCCAACTTTAAAACTACTTATCATTCCCATTTTTATGGATGACTTGAGAGAGTCAGGAATTCGTGAAAGTTATTTTAAACAAATCTCAGAGGAAAAGTTTAGTATTTCTCAAAATAATGAACTTGCTCAGGAAATCAATTCTCAATTAAACTCTTTTAAAAGCTCAAACAACAATATTGACTCAACTAAAATTGAGGTTAATAAAGATTTTAATACACTACAAGAAACAACACAAGATATAGTTGAGAGAAAACTCAATAATAAATTAAAAAGCAACTTTTCTTTTTGGGAAAATCGAGAAAATATTAGAGGAAAATATTTTTTAAACCTCTATAAAACAAGAAATACTATACTCGGAATATCCTCTCAAACTACCCGAAAAATGATAGGAAGCAGGTATAAAAAAAATATGACTGCTTTAAAATTGATGATTGAAGAAGCTGAGCAGAATAATATTAAAGTAATACTGGTTATCCCACCTCTAAGACAAGACATAAAATATCCTTATGACAAGAATGAATATGAAAAATTTAAACTAGAAATTAAAGAATTGGCTGATATACACTCCACATCATTTGTTAATATTGATAACATTGTTGCTGGTAAATATTGGGGTCATTCAGCATCTACTCAGCTTTTTAAAGATAAAGATTATGACTTCATGCATTTTCAAGCTGCAGCTCATAAAATAATGGCAGACTCTTTAAAACCATATATTTTAAAAGAATTATGATTTTTAACTCTGTAACATTTATCATTTTTCTACTTATTGTTGTAAGTCTATATTGGATACTATCGGCAAAACCTAGACAGCTTTTAATTTTTGCTTCGAGCCTTATTTTTTACGGTTTTTGGAGGTATGAATATACTTTGGTAATGCTTCTATCTGCTGTTAATGACTATTTTATATCATTACTTATAGACAAAACTAAAGATCCTAAAAAACGAAAACGACTTTTATTTTTTAGCTTATTTGTAAATTTAGGACTCTTATTCTATTTCAAATACCTGCTATTTTTTGCAGACAATGCTATCTCAATCATTAATTTATTTGGGTTTAACATTCCACCTCCTAACTTCAGTATCATTCT
>JAQXDJ010000262.1 GCA_029251425.1 Vicingaceae bacterium | reverse complement strand
CAGAGAAGTAAGAAATAAAAACTGTCTCTAACAATGTATAAAAGTAATAGCGGTTTGGGTTTATCCAAACCGCTATTACTTTTAATTAAGTATATTGACTTCCGAAAAGTAGCTGCATTTTCATCCGCTACTACTCCTATACTAAACGTTAAACGAAACACCTCAAAATCACTTTAACAACCTTTCTTTACCTTTACACGTATTACTCTCGTAATACAATAAATAAGCACAACAAACTTTGGACTTAGAAGAAATTATAGCAGGCTGCCAAGAAGGCGACAGAAAACACCAAGAAGCACTCTACAATATGTTTGCTTCTAAAATGTTTGGTGTTTGCTTAACCTATACCAAAGACAGAGATTTAGCTCAAGACATATTACACGATGGCTTCTTTAAAGTCTTTAAAAAATTTGATCAATACAACCCTTCATGGAGCTTAAATGCTTGGATAAGAAGAATTGTTGTAAACACAGCAATAGACCATTTTAGAAAAACAAACCGTATTTCTAATGTTGACTTTCAAGAGTCGGTTTACTTGGCAGGAAGCTTTGATGAAACTTCAGAAATTTCAAAATCGAGCGATTTATCAGACATTATAAACATGCTCCCC
The DNA here is from genome assembly GCA_029251425.1 of Vicingaceae bacterium. Classification (GTDB taxonomy): domain Bacteria; phylum Bacteroidota; class Bacteroidia; order Flavobacteriales_E; family Vicingaceae. Next base: position 5,608 of record JAQXDJ010000262.1, on the reverse strand, counting down.
AACGGAGCAAAAACAATTTTTAACCTTTACACTGTTGAAGGTTATAAGCACAAAGAAATAGCAGAAATGCTCAACATTAGTGTCGGAACTTCAAAATCTCAACTCTCTAAAGCTAAAAGCGTTTTAAGAGAATTGGTTAATAAATACTACATCAGATAAGCGATGAAAGATTTTGACAACATAGAAGATTGGTACAGAGACGAACTCAACAACTATAACGTTGAGCCTGATACAAATGGATGGAGCTCATTGGCTGAAGATTTGGATGCCACCACACCACTTACTGACAACAATATTAGCGAATGGTACAAAAAAGAAGTTTCTAAACTAGAGGAACGACCAGATTTTACGGTTTGGAACAAGCTATCTACCAAACTAGATACTGCCTCAGTTTGGGATAAATTAGCGGTATCACTAGACCGATACGAATTACTTATCTGGTGGAGAAATCTTGCTTTTAAAGGAAGTGCTGTTCTACTACTTTTATTAGGAAGTTATTTTACCTACAATAACTTTAACAATGAAGGATTTTCAACTAAAAAGCCAGCCTTAAAAAAAGAAGTTAATTACGGTTTTGCATCTTTATTGAGCAATCAAAACACTTCGAACAATACACTTGAAAACATTTACAACACAAAGAAAATAAACACAATAAGTGCTGCCAATATTAAAGGTTTACTACCAAACAAACCTAGTACTCAGTCTCAAATTGCACTAGCCACAAATTCAGCTAAAGAAAAAGTGATCAATGCTAATTCTGAAAACAAAACAAACAAGCAACTTTACGCTTCAACACAAGGAATCAAACATTACAATTCACTTTCTGCTAAAAATTTAAATGCCCTTAAGTTGGATAACAAACGAAAAATTTTTACAACACTCAACCTCAAATCAATTTCTGAAAAAGACATTACTCAAGCTAATATTAACTCTGAATTTTTAGTTAAAAAGGATAACAACAAAATCATCTTTAACAAAAAAAGGTTTACCGCAAGATCTACTTACGGAATTCAAAAAAGAAAACTATACATTGGGGCAAACATGGGTTTGAAAAAACAAGGAATGATAACACAACTTAAAGAAAATAGTCAATTACAGAACTACAAACAAAAAAGCTTACTTGATTTTGGAACCAACTTTGGAGCTATTGTAGGATTAGTTATTTCAGACAAATTAAATATTGAATCTAACATTAATTTCAATTCAACCGCTGGCTACAAAAGAGCCTATTCTGCTGAAGGAATTGCTTATGACGAAAATTTAAACCTCAACTATACTTCTGTTAGTTTATTGGCTAAAAAAATGAATGGCAGATCAACTTTTGATAACAGACTTTATTCTACCAACTTTTTTGGTGGGGCGTATGCAAGTTTTTTAAGAACTGGTACTTCTGACATTAATGGAACGTCAAAAAAACTAGATGGATTTAACAAAACGGATTACGGAATTGTATTGGGAATAGAACAAGATCGATACATTACCAAAACGCTTATTGTAACTCCTGGAATCAGATACAACCAAGGACTTGCAAATATTGCGAATGAAAACAGCTCGTTTGAATCTGCTAGAAATTTCTCTATTGAATTTAATATTGGTGTAAAATACATCTTTACTAAATAAAAGAATTTCAACTTCCTTTTCCAACCTTTTCAATCTCCAAATCGTTTTATTAACAGTATGACTTCTTTAAGAAATATTATAACAGCATCGGTAGTAGCAGGAATATTTGCACTACACCCCAGCCTTAACAAAGGCGACAACCCAATAACCGATTTACAACATTATGTTTACGGAAATTCTTTAAACATTAGCACCAACAACACCATCAATAGAAACTTACTAGAAATTAAATGGCTTTGCGAAACAAACGACACGCCCTGTAGTGATTTAATAATTTATAGTAAAGGGTTTCAAATCAATGAAATTCCATCCGTAAAGGGAAATCAAAAATTGATTGTATCTTATAAAAACAAAATTATAGGAGAAATTCCTCAAAGTAAAACGAGTAAAAATCAATCTCACGATTACAATATCAATTTTTCTGCAGACAAAAACACACTATTCTTTAAAGGAGAAATTATTGGGCCATCTCCACACCAAGGAGCTCCGGTCACAATTGCATCATTATAATAAAAAAGGGCTAAACAAATGTTTAGCCCTTTTTTAATTTTTTACAACAAAATAGATTCATCACTGCATTTTATAATGATCGCTAAAGAGACCATAAAATATCGTTCAGAATGACATTTCTATTATCCACACTTAGAGTGCCCACAACTTTTACAGTTTAAACAACCTTCTTCGTAAACTAAAGCCTCTTCGCTACAGCTTGGGCAAACATTTTCTGCTGGCTTTGTTCCATCAGGAATAAAACGTTTTAATGAACGTACCACACCTTTTTTCCATGTGTTTAATGTTTCGTCATTCAAGTGTAAATTATTTACCATATCAACAACAAAACTCAATGGCATTCCATGTCTTAATACTCCAGAAATCAATCTAGCATAGTTCCAGTATTCTTTATTAAATGTTCTCGATAATCCTTCAATAGTTGTTTTATAACCATGGCTATCTTCATATTGGAAATCATATCTAGTAGAACCATCTTCGGTTTTACTCTTAATTACCCAACCTTTATCTACGTGTGATAAAATTGCAAAAGACTCTTCTGCTCCACCTGTAAATATTTCATAAGGTCTTCCGTCTAACAAACCTATTACAGCAATCCATTTTTCGCTATCGTTGTTAAATTGAATAATTTCAGCCTCTAATTTTACTGGTCTTTTTGGTGCCTGTGTTTCTAAAAAGGCATTAATTACATTATCCTTTTCCTCTTCTTTCTTTTCGTCTTTAGAAACTAACACTCCACTTCTTGAACCATCTCTATAAACTGTAATTCCTTTACAACCTTCTTCCCATCCTGTCAAGTAAATTTCACTTACTAATTCTTCAGGACATTCATTAGGAACGTTTACCGTCACACTAATTGAGTGATCAATCCATTTTTTTTTTTTTCTTTGTAACCTTACTTTTTCTACCCAATCAACATCATTTGCTGTAGCCCCATAATAAGGAGACTTCTCTACAATTTTTTGTAAATCTTCAGCCTTCATTGCAGCTACCTCATCAGTATCATATCCATTAATTTCTAACCATGTTAAAAATTTGTGGTGAAACACATTGTACTCTTCCCAAGAATCTCCAACCTCATCAACAAAGTCAACTCTTGAGTTTTGATCGTTAGGATTCACTTTCTTTCTTCTCATGTAAGAAACCATAAATACTGGTTCAATACCTGAAGAAGTTTGTGTCATCATACTTGTTGTTCCTGTTGGAGCAATTGTTAACAACGCTATATTTCTTCTACCATACTTAACCATATCGTTGTACAGCTCTTCATCTGCTTCTTTAATACGATTAATCATTGGGTTTTTCTCTTCACGAACTGAATCATAAATTGGGAAAGCACCTCTTTCTTTAGCCATATCTACCGAAGAACGATAAGCTGCTATAGCTAGTTTTTTATGTACATCTGTTGAGAAAGTTGTTGCTTCTGGTGTACCATACTTATAATTTAAAGCAGCTAACATATCTCCTTCAGCAGTAATTCCTACCCCAGTTCTTCTTCCTTCAATTGCTTTAGACTTAATTTTTTTCCAAAGATTAAGCTCTACTCTTTTCACTTCTTCAGCCTCAGGGTCAGATTCTATCTTATCAATAATCTTAACAATCTTCTCGTTTTCTAAATCAACAATATCATCCATAATACGTTGCGCCATCCCAACGTGATTATTAAACTTCTCATAATTAAATGTAGCCTCTTCTGTAAAAGGATTTTCTACATAACTATATAAGTTTAACGCTAATAATCTACAGCTATCATAAGGACACAATGGGATTTCTCCACAAGGGTTAGTAGAAACTGTTCTAAAACCTAAATCAGCATAACAATCAGGAATTGATTCGTTAATTACAGTATCCCAAAACAAAATTCCTGGCTCAGCAGATTTCCATGCGTTATGAATAATTTTATCCCAAATCTTTTTAGCACTTACCGTATTGGTAACACTTGGGTTGTCCGAATTAATCGGATATTGCTGAACGTAATCAGAATCAGATTTTACAGCTCTCATAAAATCATGATCAATTCTTACCGAAACATTTGCCCCAGTAACTTTAGTTCCATCCATTTTTGCATCAATAAAATGCTCAGCATCTGGATGCTTAATAGAAGTTGAAAGCATTAAAGCTCCTCTTCTACCATCTTGCGCAACTTCTCTTGTAGAATTTGAATAACGTTCCATAAACGGAACAACTCCTGTAGAAGTTAAAGCACTATTTTTTACCGCACTTCCCTTTGGTCTAATGTGAGATAAATCGTGTCCAACACCACCTCTTCTTTTCATTAATTGAACCTGCTCCTCATCAATCTTCATAACTCCTCCATAAGAATCAGAGCTACCATCATTTCCAATTACAAAACAATTAGATAATGACCCTATTTGGTAATCATTCCCAATTCCAGTCATTGGACCTCCTTGAGGAACGATGTGTTTAAACCCCTTTAAAACATCGTAAATTTCTTCTTCAGTATATGAATTTTCATATTTTTCCTCTACTCTAGCAATTTCTTTTGCCAAACGTCTGTGCATCTGATCAGGATTACTTTCATAAATATTCCCTGCAGAATCTTTTAACGCATATTTATTAATCCAAACATTAGCAGCAAGTTCATCACCTTTAAAATATTTTATAGATTCGGCTAAAGCCTCATCAAAAGAATATACTTTTTGTGTCGTTTCGTCATTATTATTATTTGACGGAGATCCATTTTCTTCTTTTTGATCGATAGAATCACTCACTTGATTTAATGTTTTTTCCATTGCTGAAAGGGGTTTAAGTAGTTTATTAAAAAATCGAATTTTACAAGTAAAATTCTTAGTACAATTATAGTTCAGATTGGTCGGATTTTAACCCTAATTCATCTACTATATTTTTCAACAACTAAGTTCGTTTATAACCAAAGGCGTTGAGTCAATTTTTATCTTACTTATCAACAACTCGTTCTTAATTTAAAAAAAATTACTACAAAGAATCGTCACTCATATTAAACGTTAAAAAAGCAGCATTTATTGAATTTAAATTCGATGAATAAAACAATCGTTTTTTTAGTAAATTTGCTCCCTTAAGAAAAGATATGGACAAAGTAGTAGGAGTAGAATTAAGTCACAGATTTGCACCAATAGCAGTTAGAGAGAGATTAGCTCTAAACAAAGAACAAACTGTTGCAGCACTTCTTGAATTAAAGAAAACTTACGAAGAGGTTTTCATTATTTCTACTTGCAATAGACTCTCCATTTATGCCTTTGGAAAAAGTCATAACGAAATCTTAAATTACTTTGATCAGTTTGGAAATTACAGACAGTTTTTATCCATTTTACCTGATAGTGAAATTGCTATCAGGAATTTATTTTCTACTGCTGCCGGATTAGAATCTCAGGCCATAGGGGAACATCAAATTACTGGTCAAATTAGAGATGCCTTAGACTTAGGTAGAGAACACAAAACAATAGGTCCTGTTTTAGACGAACTTATAAGACAAGCCATC
>JAQXDJ010000234.1 GCA_029251425.1 Vicingaceae bacterium | reverse complement strand
TTAATTGTAAATATTTACCTTCTTCATCGTAAGGTTTAGCAGCCCATAAAAACTTTAATCTTGGAGGAAAGAAAGATTGAACTTCTTTCATTCCTAAATATTTATTTACTGTAGCAGTATCTTTAATTGCAACATAACCAACTACTGGTCCTTGGCCATACTCATATTGTTGCGTTTCTGGATTTTGAAAAATTGCCGGGCGCATTACAGAAAATAATGGATGATCTTTAGCGTATTGCTCAGCATCTTGTTGTGCATTTAAAGCAGCAGCAGTAGAATCTGTTCCATTACTATCAGCAACACCATTTTCTAAATCAGCAAAAATATCATCCGTTGCATTTTCTTTTGTAGAATCTCCCTCAACTAAAGCTACAGCCTCTTCAATTACTTCTTCAGCTTCAACACCTTCTGCAATTTCAGTTGTATCTGCAGATTCCTCTTCAACACCTTGTAAAACCTTTCCTAATTTAGTATCGGCTTGTTCGATCATTGGATAAACTTCTCTGTTTTCCCAAGTTAACCAAAACTCTAATTTTGCTGTACCTTGTAATAATTGTCTTACTCTTTCTTTATCCTTTACACCTGGTAATTCAACTAAAATTCTATCAGAACCAGTTAAACGTTGAATACTTGGCTGAGCAGATCCGAACAAACCAACTCTTGTTTTAATTACATTAAAAGAACGATCAATTGCTCCATCAGCTTCTTCTTTAACAAACTCTAACACTTCTTCGTTAGTAGCATTTGGAGATAATTTATCTTTGTTATCTAAAGTATAAAAAATAGCTGATAACTGTCCATTTGGATTAGCATCTTGATAAGCTCTACCGAAAAGCGTTACAAACTCATCATTAGAATTTTGTTGTAATTCTTTCGCTTTTGCTAATGCTGTATTAAAAGCTACATCTCTGTTATTTGATGCTAAAGCTCTTACTACCTCAGCAACCTGAATTTCAAGTGTAACGTTCATTCCACCTTTCAAATCCAATCCTAAATTTAACATTTTAGTTCTTAACTCACCGTAAGTATAGTCTATCACAGGATAAACTTTCTCTGAAGCCATTGAATCTAAATAAGCAAATTCTAAATCTGAATTTCCATTTGCGTATTCTTTTGCGTCACCTTCTACTCCATTTGCAACCCACGTTAATGATAGAGCGTATAAACAGCCCATTGCGAAAAGTATTGTAAACGTTGTTAATAGTCCTTTGTTTTGCATTGTATAATAAATTAGTCTTCCTATTTTTTTTATAAGCCTGCAAATATAACGTTTCAAATACGAATTAACAATAGATTTTATAATTACTTTTTATTCCTATTAAAGTCCATTATATATGGTAATTTTATATGCAACTATTTTACTGAAAACAACGTTTATTCTTTATGGATTTCAAAACAAAAATTGCATTCTCTTTTTTACTAATCAACCTATTTTTCATTGAGGTTAACGCGCAAATTGGATTTAACAGATCTGACCATATTGATGTTTTAAAAATAAATGGTGACACCTTAAAAAATGCTTGGACAGGTGGATTCAATTCAGTACAATTTTCAGAAATTGATTTAAATCTAGATGGAATAAAAGATTTGTTTGTATTTGACAAAACGGGAAACAGAATCTCAACATTTATTAATGATGGCACGCCAAATGAAGTAAGCTACCACTATGACCCTAGCTACATTCAGCATTTCCAAAAAGGATTTACCAACTGGGTTTTATTAAGAGATTATAATTGTGATGGGAAAATAGATATTATGTCTTATTATTCTGGAGGAATAAGAACATATAAAAATGTATCTACCACAACGTTAGATTTTGAACTTGATACAATTGCCATAAAATCTAACTACAACCCTGATGGAGCAAATCCAAGTTTTATTAATCTTTTTGTTAGCCCTACAGATTTACCAGCAATTGATGATATTGATGGTGATGGCGATTTAGACATATTGACTTTTAGTATTTTAGGGTCTTATGTTGAATATCATAAAAACTTATCAATGGAAAACAATGGCACCTGTGATAGTCTGACCTTTGAATTAAGTAATAAATGTTGGGGGTTTTTCCATGAGAATTTAAGCAACAATAGCGTTACACTTTATGACACATGCGACTTTAATGTAAGTAATCCTCAAAAACCTGTTGGCGGAAATAAGCATGCAGGATCTACCCTACTAACACTTGATATTGATGCTAACAACACTAAAGATTTAGTTTTAGGAGATGTTTCCTTCAACAACTTTACAATGCTTACAAATACTGATACTAGTCCTAACCTTAACAAATCATCCATAACTGCTCAAGACTCTCTCTTCCCAAGAAACAACAATTCTACAATTGCTACAGATATTGAAATATTTCCTGCAGGATTTTATTTAGATGTTAATAATGATAATATTAAAGACCTTATCGCTTCTCCTAATTGTAACAGCGGCTGTAAAAATGATGACAATGTATGGTATTACAATAATTCAGGAGCAAACAATAATCCTAACTTTAACTTTATAAAAAAAGATTTTTTACAAAGTGACATGATAGAAATTGGTGAAGGTGCACACCCAGTATTTTTCGATTATAATGCTGATGGGTTAATTGATATTATTATTGGTAATTATGGCTTTTACGAACCATCTGTTGGACCCTTGCTTTACTTACCAGGACTTTCTTTATATGAAAATATTGGATCAACTACTTTTCCTGCATTTCAACTAATAACTAAAGATTATGCAGGAATATCTACTATCAACTTAGATATAAACAATAGCAGACCAACATTAGGGTTACATCCCACTTTTAAAGATCTAGATGGGGACAATGATTTCGATATGATTTTAGGTGATTATAATGGAAGGCTTCATTATTTTACAAATACAGCAGGAGCAGGAAACCCTGCAAATTTCACTTTAACCACTCCAGACTTTTCTAATATTGATGTTGGTAATGACGCAACACCTTTATTATACGATTTAGATAAAGATGGTTTAAATGACCTTATTGTTGGTAAAAAAACTGGAACATTCTCATACTATAAAAATGTTGGTACAAGCACAACAGCAAGCTTTAGCTTAATTACTGACTCTTTAGGAAAAGTTATTACCAAAAGAAGTGCTGATTTTAATGGAAATAGTAACCCTCAAATTATTGATAGTGCTGGAACTACACTACTATTTTCTGGCTCTACAAATGGTTTTGTCTATAAATTTGGAAACATTGATGGAAATTTAACAGGAACATTTTCTGTAGATAGTGCTTTTCAGAATACTTGGGAAGGAATAAACTCTATTATTTCAATTACAGACATTAACAATGACAACAAACTAGACATGTTGCTTGGCAATCAATCGGGAGGTTTAACTTATTTTGATGGCAGTGATACAATCGTAACAACTATCGAAACAGAAACCAACATCATTAATGAAATCAACCTCTACCCCAACCCTACAAATGGTCTAATCAATATAAATTTTGGTAAAAACAACCTTAAAAACGCGACATTACAAGTAATTGATTTATTAGGAAAAGTAATACAAACCGAGGATGTAACTACTCAAAAAACAACTCTAAATCTTAATAAATATAGTAAAGGAATTTATTTGGTTAAATTTTCTAACGAAAACGGAAACAAGATTTACAAGGTGATTAAAGAATAGTTAATTTACTTCTAATGAAATGAAACAATTTGTAATATTATTTCTTTTACTAATCTTCTTTACTTTCAATATAAAAGCACAGCTACCAATAAATGCTTGTGCTAAAACTAAAAACATACATATTGTAGTAATCGGTTCTTCAACAGCAGCAGGAACTGGACCTTCAACACCAGATAGTGCTTGGGTAAACAGATATCGTGAATACCTCCAAGAAATCAACCCATTAAATCAAGTTACAAATTTAGCGATTGGAGGAACTACAACTTACCACATTATGCCAAGTTCTTTTATAGCACCTGCTGGCAAACCAACAACCAACCCTAACAACAACATTACTAGAGCAATCAATTTAAATGCCGATGCAATTATTGTAAATATGCCTTCAAATGATGCTGCAAATGGATTTGGAATAAATGAACAAATGGCAAACTTTATAATAATTAATGACACGGCCAATGCTGCCAACATTCCAATATGGACATGTACTACACAACCCCGAACATCATTAAGTCTAGCTGGAGATTTAATCCAACTTGGAGTAAGGGACTCAATCATTAACCATTTTGGAAACTTTGCTTTAGATTTTTGGAACGGTTGCGCAGACATAAATAATGATATTGCCACCCTTTATGATTCTGGAGATGGTGTTCATATGAATAATGCTGGCCATAGAATTTTAACCAATAGAGTTATTAATGCCGAAATACCTAACACTATAGCTGATACTCTCCCATACACAGACCATATTTTAACTAGTTTATATCTTGAAAATAATTTTATCTGCGGAGACAGTAACACCACTATCAATTCAGTTATAACAAATCTTGGAATAAATAGTAATTCAGTTGTAGATGTTAATTTTGAAACATTTGATAAC
>JAQXDJ010000231.1 GCA_029251425.1 Vicingaceae bacterium | reverse complement strand
ATAGTAGCTGATGAATATGATGAAAAATTAATTTTAATTCGGCCATCTATAATCATACATTTTATTGATAATGGAAGTTATGCCTATGGAAGTGGAATGCAAATAAGTGTCCGCTCTATTAAAAATTTTTATCTAGAGTACCAATTAGGAATCGTTTATTTAGAAGCTAAAAATGGAAAATCCCCTGATCTAAATGACGGAATGAACCTGCATAATTATATAAGTATTAGCAAACCTTTAAACCAACACTTTTCTACAAGCATTGGTTTTATTCACATGTCAAAAGGTGCGTTTGATAGCGTAACATCAAACCAAGATGTTATTGCTCTGGGCTTGAAGTGGAATTTGTAGATTTTAACTTAATGTAATCTGCAGATACCCAACCCGAATGTTTGTCAGCTTTAATCTGATACCACCCTGGCTCTTCACTAATTATTTTTACTTTTTTAGCATTTTTAATTTGACCAACTACCTTGGCATCTTTAGCAGGTTTTTTTCTAACATTTAATACTGTTTTTACGGCAACAACAGCCTTCCTACTCTTCTTTTTACTAACCACAGCTTCTGGTTGAGCAATCTCTTTACCCGCCTCAATAATTTGATAAACAGGATTGCCATCGGCAACAGCTTTTAAAACTTGTTTTCTATTTTCTTTAGCAGATTTATAAGATACATGCACCCAATCTGGATTTTTATCGTTTCCGAACTCCCAAATTAATTGGTCAAAATCTAAATTCTTTTTAATATAATCGAATATTTTTTTATTTGTCACCCCATTCATACCATCCATATCAATAGCTTCTCCCGAACAATGTTGAGAGGTTCTACTTCCACCAATAGCTTTATTTAAAGCTATACTCCTAAAAAATGAGTTTACCCTAATTGGCTCACCAAAATTTTCTCGTAAAGGTTCAAAAACTTTCTTAGCCAGTGTTTTCATAGCTTTTAACTGCGCTTCATTTGGCTCATTTTTAATTCGCCTACGAATAGCCGTATTACTATGTGTTCCTTCTTTATAACTAATGTTTTTACTAATCTTTAATACCGCCATTTTTTTTGAAAACTAATTTTGGATAAAAATAAACATCCATATAGTAACTATGAGCTCAAAGTCTTTATTAATTTTACTTTATGTATAAATACATTTTAGCTATTTTTTTTATTCTGCTACTTTTCTCTTGCAAAGAAGAAAAACCAAAAACAATTTTAAAAAATGAAGTTAAAAAAGTAATTCCCCCTAAACCTGTTTATGATTTAATTACTGATAAAAATGTAGTTGAACGCTTAACAAAATACGGAAAACAAAACCCTGAAACGGTAGTTGATATATATACTACTAAAGGAAAAATTCGTATTAAATTATTTAAAGACACTCCCTTACATCGTGCTAACTTTATTCTTTTAACTAAAAGCGGATATTTTAAACACGCTTTATTTTCTAGAGTTGCTAAAAAATTTATGGCTCAATTTGGCGGTTCTTATGATGATTTGCAACGCAACATACAAGATACCATTGGCTCTTTTACTATTCCTTCCGAAATGAGTCATCATCATTTTCATAAAAAAGGAGCTTTAGCTGCTGCAAGAAGTTATAATAACAACCCAGATAAAAGATCCTCTTCAGATGAGTTTTATATGGTCGAAGGACAAAAATTTAGTGACTTAACGTTAGATCATTATGCCTATGAAAACAAATACACGTTTACTCCAGCACAACGAAAATACTACAAGTCAAATGTTGGTGCTGCTCATATTGATGGAGAACACACCGTTTTTGGTCAAATTATAGAAGGTTATCATGTTGTTCCAAAATTAACCAACGTTCCTACCGATTCTCAAGAGTGGCCTACAACAGATATTTATGTAGATTCTGTTATTATTGTTAAATGATTATAAATAAGTAAACTCATAGCCGCTTTATTTTGAAGAGTTTAGGCTATCCTTTATATTTGCAGAAAATTATATTAAAATGAGATTAGGGCAACTAGCAAGACAATTAG
>JAQXDJ010000219.1 GCA_029251425.1 Vicingaceae bacterium | reverse complement strand
ATTGTTCTGTAGGATATTTATTTAAGGAATCAGTATCAACTATATAGTATTTACGAGGAAATAATTTTTTGAATCGTTTTATAGCTTTTGACTGCTTAACACCGAAGAACCCTTTTTCTACTAACCATTTTTTACTGTATCCGTTGTCGGAGCTAATATCATAATATTCGGTCGCTATTTTTCGCCTATTTCTTTCTTCAGTAAGGCTCATAGATTCAAATAAAAGCGTATAGTTATCTATGTCCGTAGGTATGAATAGACTTTTTTTACTTTCCCAATTTTGCTCTAATGGCTCATTTTTGTCACAAATATCGTAGTGGTTTTGTCCTATAGTTAATATAGGAGTTAAACATAGTATTAAAAGTATATTACTCATAAAATTCATTACTACCAACGCCCAATCTATGTTTTGGTAGGGCGATTTAAAAGTACCTATTTTCGTTTAACTAATTAGCCAAAACTTTGGCTTTGGGTTTTAATTTTTTGTCTTAATAAAACGTCAAAACAAAGTTTTGGCGGAGTGTATTAATTGCTTTACTGTTTCAAATTATTGCTAACTGCCCTATAAAATATAGATGATGTTAGCGGTTCGGGTTTCTTTATTTATTATTTGTCATCAATATTTTAATGTCTGAATATAGATATATCGCTGCAGCTATTATTGCTCCAATTCCTGCAGCTGGAGTCTTCCAACTTATAGGGTTTAGGATAGCGTAAAAGCCAATACAAATTAGGAACAAACAAAATGGATAAGCGATAAGTCGAATCAAAATTCTTTTTAAACTCCACTCTTTTGTCACTTTCTCTATTTTTATTTCCGCAGGTCTGTTATTCAAAACGTCATTTAGATTTTTCAAAAAGGTTTTAATGTTTTTTCGATTCCATCCATAGGAAAAAACAGAGCTCATATGGTTAGGGTCACAAATGCTATTTAATAAAAGGCCATCTTTTTCCTTTATGATTGTCACCATTTCTCCCCAACTACCTGACCAATTCCAAGGTCTATTTGCTCTGAAAAAAGTTTTATTATTCTTGTCAATCCGCCATTCTAAGTCTTTAATTGTTCGTTGAATGGTTTCTTGAAATTGTTCGTCCGTATATGTCAGGTTTACTTCTTTAAAATTAAGTCGTCTATTTTGAATGAGTGCAAAAATTATAGCCGCAAATAAAAAAGGCAATGAACTCTTAATCAATTCGCCCGCTGTCAGAACACCTGTATAGGTGTCTGTCACATAAATCTCTATTAAACTCCAAATTGTTAACGAAACGATAAGTGAAAGGAATATGACTATGCCATAATGAGTCAAAGTCTGAATCGTTGTCAATTTCAGTCTTTTGTTTTTTTTCATTATCGAAGTCCAATCACTTTTCATTAATTCGTCTTTTCGCCTGACCGCTAACGATTAGTATAAGAGCAGTAGCGGACTAAAAGCTACTACCTTTCGGATAGCAAGATACTTATATTTAAATAAAAAGCGGCTCAAGATTGATCCCGAACCGCTATTGCTTTTATACATTGTTGGCGTGTCGTTTTATTTCATCCCTGCAAACTTAATCCCTGTCAAATCAGCCATGTCTTTTTTCCAAGTAGTAATATCATTTGGGTTGAATTTATTCAGGTGATTATGTCCGCATGCTCTTGCCATAACTTTCATCAATTCAGTTGATGCAGAAAAGAAGTTAAACAGTTGATTCGCTGATTTATCTACATTCAAGAGTTTTCTTAATTCTGGTTTCTGAGTAGCGATTCCTGCTGGGCAATTATTGGTGTTACACATCCTTGCAGCCACACACCCAATAGATTGTAATGCAGAATTGGATAAGGCAATACCATCTGCACCTAAAGCCATTGCTTTAATGAAATCATCAGGCACACGAATTCCTCCTGTAATGATTAGGGTTACATCCTTTCTATTTGCTTTATCCAAATAGTGTCTAGCTCTTGCTAAAGCAGGAATGGTTGGTACGGATATATTGTTTCTAAATATTAAAGGGGCGGCTCCAGTTCCACCACCTCTACCATCTAGAATGATGTAATCGGCACTTGCATCCAAGGCAAATTGAATATCTTCTTCAATGTGATTTGCCGATAGCTTAAAACCAATTGGAATGCCCCCTGTTACTTCACGTACTTTATCTGCAAAGTTTTTGTAATCCTCTGCTGTATTTAAATCATCAAAAGTAGGAGGTGATACGGCAGGAGTTCCTTCCTTAAGGTTTCGTACCTGAGCAATTTTTCCAACCACTTTGTTTCCAGATAAATGACCTCCTGTTCCTGTTTTTGCTCCTTGACCTCCTTTGAAATGGAAAGCCTGAACCTTTTTCAACTTATCCCAATCAAAGCCAAATTTGGCAGATGCCAGTTCATAGAAATATTTAGAGTTTGCTTGCTGCTCTTCATCAAGCATACCACCTTCACCTGAGCAAATTCCAGTTCCAGCCAGTTCAGCTCCTTTTGCGAGTGAAATTTTAGCTTCTTCCGATAAGGCTCCGAAACTCATATCTGAGACAAAAAGTGGAATATCCAGTTTCAAAGGTTTCTTTGCATTTGGTCCAATTATCAATTCAGAACCTACTTTCACATCCTCCATTAAAGGCTTTGTAGCCATTTGAGCTGCCAGAATCTGAATATCTTTCCATTGAGGCAACTCTGGAATAGGTACTCCCATGGCCCCCATTTCTCCATGATGCCCTGTTTTAGACAAACCATTTTTAGCTAATTCTTTTATATAAGCCAATGGAGGCTCTTCTTTTGTTGGGCCATCTGGTGTAGAAGTTTCAACATTTGGAGTAACCGTTTCTTCTTTCAACTTTGTGTGTGTTCCATCACAGTAAGGTGGATTTTTAGAGTGTTTACACATGCATAAGTAGGCATCACCTGTTTCTTTCGCTACAAATTTCTTTGGAGTAATATCCGTAGTTCTGTGCGAACCATCGCAATACGGTTGATTTTTACTTAATCCGCAAGCACACCAATAGAGTTCACCTCCTTTATTTACTTCTACTTTGATAGGTTTTCTATCAACTATTTTAGGTTTGTCCATAATTTAATGTATTTCCATTACAGTTGGTTGTTCTATTAATTTTGAAATTGGGCATTTAGACCCTATGCTTAATAATCTCTGCTTTTGCTTATCATCAATATTTACTTCAAAATGTACATATTTAACGATTTTTTTATACGATTTACCATCCTTATCTATTACCTCTTTTAGCTTAGCATTTACCTCTATATTACCCAGGTTCCATCCTTTTCTGTCAGCGTACATTTTCATAGTGATTGCTGTGCAAGAAGCCAGGGAAGCCAACAAGTATTGGGTTGGATTAGGGTAAGTATTTTGACCTCCAACAGAAATAGGCTCATCTACCTTTATCTGATGGTCATTTGCTGTTATTTCAGCCAAATAGTTTTGTTCGCCAAGAGAGCAGGTTACTTCCATAATTATTTTTCCTGAGAGTTTGGATGATAACTAAGAGCACCTGAAGGACATTTAGCAATCTGAGCTTTTAGTTCTTCGGTTGTTGCATTTTCTATCCTAATCCATGGTCTTTCCATTGGATTATAGACCTGTGGTAATGCTTTAATACATTCTGCTGCATGAATACAAACATCTTGTTTCCATACGATGGTGATCTCTCCATTGGTATATTCTTTCTGTTCCATGTGTGATTGATTATTAAATGTTTTTGATAGCTACATTAAGTATTTTCCATCAAGTGGTTCTATTTTTTTTGGTAAATTCTTCTCTCCCAAAACTTCCTTTAAGTTAATTTCTATTGTTCTCGATATCGAATCAAGAGGCGTATCATTAGGATGATTTTCAAAGGGGTTTTCAATATGCCTTCCTAGGTATTCTAAAAGGATAAATACATAGCCAATTAAAAAAGAAAGGGGTAAAAACCATAGACCTACAAAACCAGATAGGCTTAATGGAAGGATAATTAAAAACACCCATATCGCATATTGCATATACCAATTATACTGCATCGGAAATACGGTGTTTTTAATTCGCTCAGATTTTCCCAAAGCATCATTAAAATTCTCCATAATAGCATCAAAACCCATGTATCTGAAATCGTCAAAATAATTCTGTTCACGCAATGATTTAATGTCTAAAGTCTGGTTTTTTAGTATTGCCAAAGGTATATGTTGTTCTTTTTTTAGCAGGTTAAATTCTTGCTCTGAAATGAACTCTTTTATGGTGTTTTTCCACTCTAATTTTCTTAAGTGCTTATTTACAGCCCAAACAAAAGCAAT
The DNA here is from genome assembly GCA_029251425.1 of Vicingaceae bacterium. Classification (GTDB taxonomy): domain Bacteria; phylum Bacteroidota; class Bacteroidia; order Flavobacteriales_E; family Vicingaceae. Next base: position 326 of record JAQXDJ010000219.1, on the reverse strand, counting down.
GTGTCGGTAAATTAATCTTTTTTGTGCAGATTTTATTTCTTCAGCAGACAGTTTTTCGTTCCGTTGATTGCTTAAAAAACCTATTGTTTTAAGAGAGAAATGACGGCTGTCATTAATAAGTTTCCCCCATATTTTGCGTGCTTCCCACCATCTGTCGTAGGCAGAGTTATTTCTAAAACCTATTAAAAATGCTAAAGCGGTACCAATTACACCTGTTGGAAAAGATAGGGTTTTCAGTTGTTCTGTATTGATGTCAAAATAAAGGATGCAAATTGCTGTAATGGTACAGGATACAACTAAGAACCAGAAATTTTTCCTTGTAAAGC